>CAUJIL010000086.1 GCA_963204845.1 Pseudomonadota bacterium
CTTCTCGGCATCCTCGTCGGGGATCTCGGTTTCGAACTCCTCCTCGAGGGCCATGACCAGTTCCACGGTATCCAGGGAGTCGGCACCGAGGTCCTCCACGAAGGAAGCGGAATTCTGGATATCGTCTTCTTTGACGCCGAGCTGCTCCGCGACGATTTTCTTGACGCGTTCTTCGATGCTGCTCATGTCGGTCTGTTGCTCCTGTCTGTGGTTGAGAGTGCCGCTGCCCGCGGTTCTGCGACGATCGGCCGCAATTCTCGTCAGCGGCGCGATTCTACTCCGAATCCCGCCAATGGTTGCAATATTGACAGGAATCGAATTTTTTCAACGCATGTACATGCCGCCGTTGACGTGGATCGTCTCGCCGGTGATATACCCGGCCGCCTCCGACGCCAGGAAGGCGACCAGTGCGGCCACCTCGCTCGCCTCGCCCAGGCGCCCGGCGGGGATCTGCTCGAGCAGTTTCTGGCGTTGCGCCTCGGGGAGCTCGCGCGTCATGTCGGTGTCGATGAAACCCGGTGCCACGCAGTTCACGGTGATCGCGCGCGAGCCGATCTCGCGCGCGAGTGCGCGCGTGAACCCTTCCATGCCCGCCTTGCTGGCCGCGTAGTTCGCCTGCCCCGCGTTGCCCATGGAGCCGACGACCGAACTGATGTTGACGATGCGTCCCCAGCGCGCCTTCGTCATCGCGCGCAGCACCGCCTTGCTGAGGCGGAAGATCGAATTGAGGTTGGTGTCGATGACGCGCGACCACTCCTCGTCCTTCATCCGCAGCACGATGTTGTCCTGCGTGATGCCGGCGTTGTTCACCAGCACCAGCGGCGCGCCGTAACGCTCGCCGATCGCCCCGACCACGGCCTCGGCCGCGTCGGTGGCCGCGACGTTCAACGCCATCCCGGTGCCCGCGATCCCCTTCGCGGCGAAGCGCTCGGTGATCGCGCCGGCCCCCGCTTCGGTGGTCGCCGTGCCAACCACCGTGTGACCCGCCGCGCCCAGCGCATTGGCGATCGCCGCACCAATCCCGCGGCTCGCTCCGGTGACGAGGCATACCCTGCTCATGCTCGCTTCTCCGTGATCAGGCGGCCGCCGCGGCCGAGAGCGACTGCTCCAGTTCCTGCGGCTCCTCGGTGTACAGGCATTCGAGTGCGGCGTCGATGCGTTTGCAGAGGCCGCCGAGCACCTTGCCCGGTCCCACCTCGACGACGCGCGTCACGCCGGCCCCGGCCATGTGACGCACCGAGGCGGCCCACTGTACCGGACTGTGGATCTGGCGTTCCAGCAGCGCGCGTATCGTCGCGCTGTCGTGCTCGCAGCGCGCGTGCACGTTGTGGACCACCGGAATCCGGGGCACCGCGATCGACACGACGGCCATGTCGCGCGCGAGCCGCTCGCCGGCGGGAATCATCAGGCTGGTATGGAAAGGCGCACTCACCGGCAACGGCAGCGCGCGCTTGGCGCCACGCGCCTTGCAGGCCGCGATCGCGCGTTCGACCGCCGCCGCGTGCCCCGCGATCACCACCTGCCCCGGCGCGTTGAAGTTCACCGCCGCCACCACCTCGGCGCCGGCCGCCTCCGCGCAGGCTTCGGCGATCAGCGCGTCCTCGAGCCCGAGCACCGCCGCCATCGCGCCCTGTCCGACCGGAACCGCCTCCTGCATGTACGCGCCACGGCTGCGCACCAGGCGCACCGCGTCGGTGAACGCCAGCGAGCCGGCGCAGACCAGCGCGCTGAACTCGCCGAGGCTGTGGCCGGCCATGAACGCCGGCCGCGGGCCACCGCGCGCGCACCACACGCGCCACAGCGCCACGCTCGCGCTCAGGATGAGCGGCTGCGTGCGCTCGGTGAGATTCAGTTCCTCCTGCGGTCCGGTCTGCGCCAGTTGCCACAGATCGTAACCAAGGACTTCGGACGCCTCGGCGAAGGTATCGCGCACCAGCGGTTCCACGCCGGCCATCGCGGCCAGCATGCCGACGCGCTGCGAACCCTGGCCCGGAAATACGCAGGCGAGCGATCCGGTCATTGCAGCCTCCTTTCGATCATGCGTGGGGCACAAAAGAAGACGGCGAGCACCGTTGCCGGATGCTCGCCGTCGCGCGGCTGGCGAAGAGGCTCAGTCGTCCTTGCCTTCGACGACCTTCTTGCCGCGGTAGAAACCGTCCGCCGTCACGTGGTGACGGCGATGGACTTCACCGGAGGTCGCATCGGTCGACAATGCCGGGCCGCGCAGCGCATCGTGCGCGCGACGCATACCGCGACGGGAACGGGTGGTTCGTGCCTGACCAACTGCCATGACTGACTCCTCTGCTTCTGCAATGTCGCCGCCCCGAAACGGGCGGCCGTGTTAATCCAACCGAGCCCCGCACCGATCGCCTCAGTGCGGCCGCTCCCTGTATTTCGCGAGCACCGCGAACGGATTCTCGCGCGCCTCATCCTCCGCCGGCGTCGCGTCCGGCGCCGCTGCCGCATCACCGGGCACCTCGAGCGCCGCGCATTCGCCCTGCGCGTGAGACGGGGCGAACGGCAGCGCGAGCAGCAACTCGTCTTCGACCAGCGCGAACAGGTCGCCCGGCTCATCGCCGATCACGACCCCCTCGAAGCGCGGCGGCAAGGCGGGGATTTCCTCCTCGCGCCACACCATCGCCAGGCGCATATCGGCCGCGACCGCGAGGCGCATCGGCCCCAGGCAGCGCTGGCACTGCAGCACGAACTCCGTCTCGACGTGGCCCTCGATGACACGGTAGCCTTCGTCGTCGATGCGAAACTCGAGCGCTACCGTCACCAGTCCGTCGTGATCGAGCAACTCCGCACCGATGCGCTCCAGATCCGCGAGCGCGATCACGCCGCCGATGTGCGCACCGGATGCCGCCAGCTTGCGAAAATCGGCGTGTCGCGGAACCCGGGGTATCGACATAGGCGCGCAATAATAGGGCCGGCCTCGACCACTGTCAAAAAATAAATGATTGAAAATCCCGCAATTTTCTGCGACGTTCGGCGCCCGTTCCTGAACCGCCCGGCCCGCCCATGCCCGCGTTGATACTCGCCTCCGCTTCGGTCTATCGCAAGCGTCTGCTCGAGCGCCTCGGGCTCGCGTTCGCGTGCGAGACCCCGGACATCGACGAATCCCCCCTTCCCGGCGAGCCGGCGCAGGAACTGGTGCTGCGCCTCAGCCGCGCGAAGGCGCGTGCCATCGCTGCCCGGCGCCCGGATACGCTGATCATCGCCTCGGACCAGGTGGGCGACAGCGAGGGCCGCATCCTCGGCAAGCCCGGCACCGTGGAACGCGCCTGCGAACAGTTGCGCTCGATCGCCGGGCGCGAGGTGCGCTTCCTGACCGGACTGTGCGTGCTCGATGCCGCCAGCGGACGTGAACTCGCCGCCGTCGAGACCTGCACCGTGCGCCTGCGCGCACTCGATGCGGCCGCCGTGCACGACTACGTGGCGCGCGAATTGCCGCTCGACTGCGCCGGCAGCTTCAGGATCGAGGGCCTGGGCATCGCATTGTTCGAATCGGTGCAGCTCGACGACCCGACCGTGCTCGAGGGACTGCCGCTGATCCGCGTGGTCGAGGTCCTGGGCCGGATGGGCATGCCGGTGCTGGCACAACGCTGAGACGCCTCGGCCTGCGCCGGGGCGGATCAGCCCGCGTAGCGGTGTGGCCGCAGTTGTTCGGGCAGCGGCTCCCAGGCGAGGATCTCGGGCAGCGAATCGACGATCGCTTCCGGCCCGTGGCGCAGCAAGCGCTCGCGCGAATGCACGCCGTGGCTGACCCCCACACTGCGGATCCCGGCGCGGGCGGCCATCTCGAGGTCGTATTCGGTGTCGCCGATCATCACGACCGCGGCACGCTCCACGTCGAGTTCCCCGATGATCTGCTCGAGCATCAGCGGATCGGGCTTCGACGCGGTCTCGTCGGCGCAGCGCGTGGCGTCGAAGCTCGCCGCGAGGTCCAATTCGGCGAGCACGCGATCGAGCCCTCGCCGGCTCTTGCCGGTGGCCACCGCCACCCGGTGCCCGCGCGCACGCAACTCCCCGAGCAGCGCGCGCGCCCCGGGGAACAGCGCCGAGGGTTCGCCGTCGACCGCAAGGAAACGCGCCGAGTACGTCTGACGGAAGCGCTCCACGCGCGATTGCTCCAGCCCCGGGTACAACTGCTCGATCGCCTGCGGCAGACCCAGCCCGATCACGTCGCCGAAACACCGGTCATCGAGGTCTTCCAGCCCCTGCTCCAGCGCCGCCTGGCGCAGGCAGGACACGATGCGGCTCACCGAGTCCATCAACGTACCGTCCCAGTCGAATATATAAAGACGCCTCACCGCGGCAATGTCTCCAGGAAATGCGCCAGCGCCGGATCCAGCGGCGCCGCCACCCGCAGCGGCCGCCCGTCCGGCAACACCAGCTCGATCGCGCTCGCGTGCAGGAACAGGCGCCGCAAGCCGGCTTCACGCATGCGCTTGTTGAACTCGCGCTCGCCGTACTTCTCGTCGCCGGCCACCGGATGGCCGGAGACCTGCGCATGCACCCGGATCTGGTGCGTGCGGCCGGTGAGTGGACGCGCCTCGAGCAGCGTGGCGTCGCGGTAGTGCTCCAGCACCCGGAACAGGGTTTCGGAGGCCTTGCCCTCCCCGCTGGCACGCACCACGCGCTCGCCCGAGCGCACGGTGTTCTTCTCCAGCGCCGCCGCGACGCGTGTCAGCCGCTTCGGCCAGCGGCCGGCGACCAGCGTGGTGTAGGTCTTGGTGATCGTGCCCTCGCGCAGCGCCTCGTGCAGGTAGCGCAGCAGCGAGCGCTTGCGGGCGATCATCACGCAGCCCGAGGTCTCGCGGTCCAGCCGATGCACCAGCTCGAGCGAGGCACAGTCCGGGCGCATCGCGCGCAGCGCCTCGATCAGCCCCAGCGACAGCCCGCTGCCACCGTGTACGGCGAGCCCGCTCGGCTTGTCGACGACCAGCAGCGCGGCATCTTCGTAGAGAGTCCTTTCGCGTAGCGTTTGCT
>CAUJIL010000087.1 GCA_963204845.1 Pseudomonadota bacterium
GCTGGGCGCGCACCTGTTCGCGCACCTGCTGGCGCTGCCGCTGCGGTATTTCGAGGTGCGTCGCGTGGGGGAGATCGTCGCGCGCGTGCGCGAGCTGGAGACGCTGCGCGCCTTCGTGACCGGGTCGGCGCTCGCCTTGCTGATCGACCTCGGATTCACGGTCATCGCGTTCGCGCTGATGTACCACTACAGCCCGGCGCTGTGCGCGCTGGTGCTCGCGACGCTGCCGGTCTACCTCGCGCTGTCGCTGCTGGTCGGCCCGCGGCTGCGTGCGCACGCGGAGCGGCGTTTCCGGCTCGCGGCCGCGAACCAGTCCTTGCTGGTCGAATGCGTGGCTGGCGTGCACACGCTGAAGTCGCTCGCGATCGAGCCGCCGATGCAGCGGCGCTGGGAGGACCAGCTCGCCGCGTACGTCTCCGCCGGCTACCGCGCCGCGCTGACCGCGCACTGGTCCGAGCAGGGCGCGCACCTCGTGAACCGCATCGGCAGCGCGCTGCTGCTGTGGTTCGGCGCCACCGCGGTGATCGCCGGCAACCTGAGCGTGGGCGCCCTGATCGCCTTCAACCTGCTCGCCACGCGCACCACGGCTCCCGTGCTGCGGCTGTTCCAGATCTGGCAGGAGTTCCAGCAGGCGCGCGTCTCGCTGGCGCGCCTGGCCGATGTACTCGACGCGCCGACCGAGTCGCCGTGCCTGGCCACGCGCAGCGCGCTGCCGCGGCTGGCCGGGGAGATCCGCTTCGAGCAGGTCTCGTTCCGCTACGAGGCCGGTCGCGCCGAGGCGCTGGCCGGCGTGGACTTCCGGATCGCGGCGGGCGAAATGATCGGCATCGCGGGCCGCTCGGGTTCCGGCAAGAGTACGGTCGCCCGGCTGCTGCAGCGGCTGTACGTGCCGGACCACGGACGCGTGCTGATCGACGGGCACGACCTGGCGCTCGCGGCGCCCGAGGCCTTGCGCCGCCAGATCGGCGTGGTGCCGCAGGAGTGCTTCCTGTTCAGCGCCACCGTGCGCGAGAACATCGCGCTCGGTGATCCCGGTCTGCCGTTCGACCACGTGCGCCGCGCCGCGTGGCTGGCCGGCGCCGAGGAATTCATCCTGCAGCTGCCGCAGGGCTACGACACGCCGCTGGGTGAGTACGCGAACAATCTCTCGGGCGGCCAGCGCCAGCGCCTCGCGATCGCCCGCGCGCTGGTGCGCGATCCGCGCATCCTGGTCTTCGACGAGGCCACCAGCGCGCTCGACTGCGAGTCCGAGGCGCTGGTGCGCGCGAACCTCGCCGCGATCGCGAGGGGACGTACCGTGATCGTGATCGCGCATCGCCTCAGCGCGCTGGCCGGCTGCGATCGCATCCTCGTGCTCGAACGCGGCCGGCTGGTCGAGCAGGGCAGTGCCGCGGCGCTGTTGGCCGCCGGCGGCGTGTTCGCTCGCCTGCACGCCCAGCAGGCACTGGCGCGGGCGGCGTGATCCGATGAACGACGCTCCCGAACCCCTGCTGCCCGCGCGCGGCGTCGACGCGGACCTGCTGCCGGCCGCGATCGCGCTGCGTGACGGCGAGCCGCTGCCGGCGGCGCGCTGGCTGCTGTACGCGTTGCTCGCGCTGCTCGCCGCCGCGATCGCGTGGTCGGTGCTCGGACAGGTCGATGTGGTCGCGGTGGCGCCGGGGCAGGTGATTCCCCACGGGCGCAGCCACATCGTGCAGTCGCCCGACGGCGGCGAGGTGCGCACGCTCAGCGTGCGTGACGGCGAGACGGTAGCGGCCGGACAACTGCTGCTCGAACTGGATCCCGCCGACCTGCTCGTCGAGCAGGCGCGCGTCGGCGTCGCGTTGATGGCCGAGCGTGGCGAACTCGCGGCGGCGCGTGCGCTGGTGCAGGCGCTGGCCGCTGACGACGGTCCGCAGCGGAACTCAACCGGGACGACCGCAACGGCCGGGGCGATCGGGGCGACCGCAGCGACCACGGCCTCCGCGCTGCTGCGCGCTGCCTGGCGCGCGGACGGCGCTGCCGACGACACCGGTTTCGCCGGGCAGGCGGGGCTGCTCGCGTCGCGCGTCGAGGAACACCGGCGCTCGTTGGGCGCGCTGCGCGAACGGCAGGCGGCACGCGCGGCCGAACGCCGCGCGCTGGCGGGGACGGAGCGCCACCTGCGCGAGGAGCTGCGCGTGCGCACCGAGCGTGCCCAGGCTGCCCGCTCGCTGTACCGTCGGGGACTGGTTGCGCGCGAGCACTGGGTGCAGCTCGACAGCGAACGTCGGGCGATGGAACAGGAGTCGCGCGCGACCGGCGAACGGCGGCAGGCACTGGAGCGTGAAATCGCTGCCGCCGAGGCCGAGCGCGCGGCGTTCGAGGCCGGCGCGCAACGCAGCGCGCTGGCGGCGCTGAACGAGCACCTGCGCAACACCGAGTCGCTCGCACACGAACTGCGCCGCGTCACCCAACGCGTGCAGCGTCTGCGGCTGCACGCCCCGCTGGCCGGTGCCGTGCAGCAGCTCGCGGTGCGTGGGCCAGGCAGCGTGGTGCGCGCGGCCGAGCCGCTGCTGGTGATCGTCCCGGCCGGCGCGCCGCTCGAGGTCGAAGCCTTCGTGCGCGGGCGCGACATCGGCTTCGTGGGCGAGCAGCAGACGGCGGCGGTCAAGGTCGACACCTTCGACTTCACGCGTTACGGCACCCTGCCCGCGCGCGTGAGCTCGGTGTCCGCCGAGGCGGTGGAGCATCCGCGCTGGGGGGCGGTGTATCCGGCCCGGGTTGCGCTCGCGCGCGACTGGCTGCTCGTCAACGGGCGGCGGGCGGTGCTGGTCCCCGGCATGGCGGTGCAGGTCGAGATCCGCCTCGGCACGCGCCGCATCGTCGATTACTTTCTTTCTCCGCTGCGCAAGGTCGCACGCGAGAGCATCAGGGAGCGCTAGCCATGGACGGGGCATACGGTTCGTTGCAGACGGCGGCACAGCCGGCACCGACCGACGAGTGGGCACGCGCGCTGGCGCGCCAGCGCGCCGGGGACACGGCGGCCGCGATCACGAGCTACCAGCGGCACCTTGCCGAGCACCCCGATGACGCCGAGGGGTGGCTCGCACTCGCGAGCGCGCTGCGCCGCAGCGCCTGCCCCGATGCCGCGCTGGTGTGCTGCCAGCGAGCGGTGCGGCTCGCGCCGGACAGCGCCGCGGTCTGGAGCAACCTCGGCACGCTGTGGCTCGCGCTCGGCAACCACGAGCAGTCGCTGCGCTGCCACCGCAACGCGCTGGCGGCCGGCGCCGCGCCGGCGCGGGTGCGCCTCGAGTACGCGCGCGCACTGCGCGAACTGGGGCGCTTCGCGCAGGCCGAGTCCGTGCTGGCCGACTGCCTCGCGGCCGAGCCCGAGCGCGTGGACCTGTTGCTCGAGCGCGCAGCGGTGCGCCTGCAACTGGGCCGCTACGCGCAGGCGTGGCCGGATTTCGAAGCACGCCTGCAACTGCGCCCCGCGCGCATCCCCGAAGTGCCACTGCCGCGCTGGCGCGGGGAGCGCATCGGCGGCACGCGTCTGCTGCTGCTCGCCGAGCGCGGGCTGGCCGATGCGCTGTGGGCGCTGCGATTCGTTCCCTCGCTCGCCCGCCGCGGTGCCGCGATCACGCTCGTGTGTCCGGACGCGCTGCATCCGGTGCTGGCGGATCTACCGCTGCATCCGGTCGCCGCCGTCGATCCCCGCGACGCCGCCCGCAACCACGACCTGCAGTGCGCGCTGCTCAGCCTGCCGGGCGTCGTCGACCCGCGCGGCCGCCTGGTTCCGGAGCCGGCCCCGGTCGCCGTGCCGGAGGACTCACGCGCCTGGTTCGCCGAACACTTCGCGTGCTCGGGGCGCGCGCTGCGCGTCGGCATCGCATGGGCGGGCGGCGAAGAGTCGGTGCCGCACGGTGGGTTGCCGCTGCGGCGGCTGCTTGCGCTGGCCGCGGTTCCCGGCGTGCAGTTGTTCTCGTTCCAGCGTGGCGCCGCGGCCACGGAACTGCGCGCGGCCGGCATCGAGGGCATGGTGGTCGACGTGGCCGGACGCTGCCGACACCTGGGCGACACCGCCGCTGCGCTCGAGCGCATGGATCTGCTGGTGGCTGGCGACGGCGTCGTCGCGCGCCTGGCCGGGGCGATGATGAAGCCGGGACTGATCCTGCTGCCGCACTGCGCGCACTGGGTCTACGGCCGCGAGAACGATGCCACGCCGTGGTATCCGACGCTGCGGCTGCTGCGCCAGCCCGAGCCTGGTGAGTGGACTCCGGTCTTCGGTGAACTGCAGCGCCTGGTCACGCGCTGGGCCGACAGCCGCGCGGGCCGCTCGCCGTGAAGCGCATGCGTCTGCGGAGGGCGCTGGGTCTGGTCACGTTGGCGATCGTCGCCGGCGTGCTCTACCTGTATGCCGCGCACAACGCCGGACGCAAGGAATTGCGCGCGCTGTGCGAGCAGGGCGTCGAGCCGAAGGTCTACCGACGGGTGGAGGCGGAGGGGTATTTCGATAGCGGGATCAGCTGCCTTTATCTGGGGTGCTGGGACACGTTGATGGACAAGAGCTTTCGGTACATCGAGACCGAGCGCCGCAATGCCAAGCCGTGGCACCGGCTTCCCGAGAACGGTTTTTACCGCTTTTCCAAGGTGAGACAGGATTCCGGTCTGTGCGACCCGAAGATCCTCGAGGAGATGCAGCAAGCGGTCGGCTTCCGGAAGTACCTCACGTCCGGATACTGCATCCGGATGGAGAAGATCGACAAGCCGAGGGCTCCTTACGGCTTGTTCAGCGAGGCTGGAAGGGTGATCAAGGTCGGAAATATTTTTGGTTCGTCGATATCGGAGCTTCATACGTACATCAAGGACATGAAGACCGACGAAATTGTGGTGGAGCGCAGGAGTTACATGCTCTACCAGAACACGTTTCGAAGCTTCAGCAGTTTCGCGTCTGTTCTGGGATGCAGCGATGTTGGTCTGCCGTCGAAAATGCCGAATGTCGGCACCGTGGAGCCCTATGTAAAACCGATCTGAATAGGCAAGGAGTTTGCCATGAACACGACAATGGAAGTCGTTTATCAGAGTGCATTGTTGGCTGATGCGGCGTATGTGTCGCTGAATCTTGGGGAGTTTGTTTCCAGTGGCCAGATTTCTCCTCAGGCCTGGAACCAACACCTCACCCCCGACACCGTCACCTTCGAAGACCGCGGCTTCACGCTCGAGCAGTTCGATGAGTTCAGGAACAGCTACCGGGTCGTGTACCACCAGCCCGAAACGTCGAACGGCTTTTCGGCCACGCTGTTCGAGCACGTGGTGAGCGGCGAGCTGCATCTGGCGTTTCGCGGCAGCAACGACCTGATGGACGGGCTGCAGGACGTGGCGCTCGCGCTCGATGTGGCGGACCTGATCGGCAGC
>CAUJIL010000088.1 GCA_963204845.1 Pseudomonadota bacterium
GACCTGCTGGTCACGCTGGAGGCACTGTGCGCACGGGGAGCCGCACTGCCGCCAGCGCCGGTGTTCGCCGCGCCCGATACCGCTCGCCGCATGGCCTCGATCTATTACACCTCGGGCAGCACCGGGGCGCCCAAGGGCGCGATGATCCCCGAGAACATGCTGAAGCCGATGTGGAGCGTGGTGGCTCCGCTGCCCTTTTTCTCGATCAGCTTCATGCCGCTCAACCACACCTCGGGCCGCAGCGCGCTGTTCGCCGCGCTGGGTTGCGGCGGACTGTGCCACTTCACTGCCAGGCGCGACCTGTCGACGCTGTTCGACGACATCCGCGTCGTGCGTCCCACCAACCTGACGCTGGTACCGCGGGTCTGCGAAATGATCTACCAGCAGTTCCAGGTCGAACTGGAACGGCGGCGCGACCATGCCGCGGACCTGGCAGCACTCGAGCGGGAAATCATGGCGAAGATCCGCGACGAGTTGCTGGGCGGCCGCGTGCTGAGCGTGCACTACGCGTCGGCGCCGCTCGCGGCGGAGCTGCGCCGGTTCATGGAGGAATGCCTCGGCCTGCGCATGAACGACAGCTACGGCGCCACCGAGATGATCACGGTCACCGTGAACAACCGCGTGCAGCGCCCGCCGGTGATCGACTACCGCCTCGACGACGTGCCCGAGCTGGGCTACTTCAGGACCGACAAGCCGCATCCGCGCGGCGAGCTGTGCGTGAAGAGCGACACCATGATGCTGGGCTACTACAAGCGCCCCGACATCACGGCGCAGGTCTTCGACGCGGACGGCTATTACCGCACCGGCGACATCATGGCCGAAATTGCCCCCGACCAGCTGGTCTACCTCGACCGGCGCAACAACGTGCTCAAGCTGGCGCAGGGCGAGTTCGTCGCCATCGCGCACCTCGAGTCGCTGTACACCAACGGCCATCCCGCGATCCGCCAGGCCTATCTGTACGGCAACAGCGAGCGCGCCTTCCTGCTCGGCGTGCTGGTGCCCGACCAGGAGCTGCTGCGCGACAAAGGGGTTGCCGGCGATCCCGTTGCCATCAAGGCGCTGCTGCGCGAGGCAGTGGACGCGGTGGCGCGCGCCGAGGGACTGGCGGCCTGCGAGGTGCCACGCGATTTCATCGTCGAGCACGAGCCGTTCAGCACCGAGAACGGGCTGCTGGCGGGAATCGGCAAGTACCAGCGCCCGACGTTCCGCGAGCGCTACGCGGGACGGCTGGAGCGCATGTACGAGGACATCGACGCCAACCGCAGCGCCGAACTCGAAGCGCTGCGTCGCCACGGCAGCGACGCGCCGCTGCTCGATACCGTGGCGCAGGCCGCACGCGCGATCCTCGGCATCAAGCACATCGCGCTCGATCGCCCCGCGAGCTTCGCCGCGCTCGGCGGCGATTCGCTGACCTCGCTGGCGTTCTCGCAGCTGCTCGAGGAGATCTACGGCATCGAGGTGCCGGTGTCGGTGATCACCAACCCGACCGGCAGCCTGCAACAGCTCGCCGCGTGGATCGGGCAAGCGCGCGCGGACGTCGGCACGCGCGCCAGCTTTGCCGCGGTGCACGGGCGGGGCGCCACCACGATCAGAGCCGCCGACCTGACGCTGGAACGCTTCATCGACGCCGACACGCTGGCGCGCGCCGGCGAGGCCGCCGCGCCGCCGGAGGCGATCCGCTGCGTGCTGCTGACCGGCGCCAACGGCTACCTCGGCCGTTTCCTGTGCCTGGAATGGCTGGAGCGCGTGGCCGCTGACGGCGGCACGATGATCTGCATCGCGCGCGGCGAGGACGCCGCCGCGGCACGACGTCGCATCGCCGCGGCCTTTGCCTCGGGCGACCCCGGACTGGAGCGGCATTTCGAGCGGCTCGCCGGCGCGCACCTGGAGGTGCTGGCCGGCGACATGGACGCACCCCGGCTGGGGTTGGCCGCCGCGGACTGGGAGCGACTGGCGCGCACGGTGGACCTGATCGTGCACCCGGCCGCGCTGGTGAACCACGTGCTGCCCTACGAACAGCTGTTCGGGCCGAACGTGGCCGGCACCGCCGAACTCCTTCGCCTCGCGCTCACGCACCGGCGCAAGCGCTTCGTGAACGTCTCGACGATGGGCGCGGCGATCCTCGCCGACGGCACGCTGCTCGACGAGGACGGTGACGTGCGCCTCAGCACCCCGCTGCGCCGGCTCGACGCCAACCGTTACGCCGACGGCTACGCGAACAGCAAATGGGCCGCCGAGGTGCTGCTGCGCGAGGCGCACCAGCGCTTCGGCCTGCCGGTGGCGGTGTTTCGCTGCGACATGATCCTCGCGCACAGCCGCTACCGCGGCCAGATCAACGTCCCCGACATGTTCACGCGCTGGCTGCTGAGCGTGGTACTGACCGGGCTGGCGCCGCGTTCGTTCCACGCGGCGGACACCGTGCGCCCCCACTACGACGGGCTGCCGGTCGACTTCACGGCGCGCGCGATCACGACCATCGGGGCCGCCGCCGGCGAGGGTTTCCATACCTACCATGTGGTGAACCCGCACGACGACGGCGTCTCGCTCGACAGCTTCGTCGACTGGGCGATCGAGGCCGGGCACGCGATCCGGCGCATCGAGGACTACGACGACTGGTACCGGCGTTTCGAGACCGCGTTGCGTGCGCTGCCCGAGCAGCAGCGGCAGCACTCCTCGCTGCCACTGCTGCACCTGTTCCGCCAGCCGCTGCCGGCGCACGTGAGCGGTCCGGCGCCAGCCCCGGCCTTCGTGCGCGCGGTGAACACGCACCGGGTCGGCGGCGACCAGGGCATCCCGCACCTGTCGCGCGAGTTCATCGGCAAATGCCTGGCCGATATCGCGCTGCTCGGTGTGGTCATGGTTCGGCCGCTGGCCGAACCTGCGGCACCGCTCGCGTAGGTCCGGGCTGTGCCCGGACATTGGTCCGTCCGGTCATTCGTTCGGCCACAGGCCGAACCTACGCGGACATTCGTTCGGCCGCAGGCCGAACCTACGACACGCCGGTCATCTGCTCCGACAGCCACCACAGCCGCTCGGCGAGGTCGTCGTCGCGGGCCTGCGCGCTCGGCTGCACACGCACCGCCTCGCCGCGCATTTCCATCCAGCGCGCCGGGCCGAAGTAGTCCCCCGCCGCCGCGCCGGGATCGACCGCGGCCCTGAGGATCGGCCAGGCGCCTGCTTCCACCGGCTGCGCGATCAGCCGGTTCAGCACCGTCATGTACCGGGAATGCCGTTCCAGTTCGCTGGCGGTCACGCCCGGGTGCGCCGCGACAACCAGCGGATTGCCGCCCTGCCCGGCCAGCCTGCGCGCCAATGCGCGCGCGAACAGCAGGTTGGCCAGTTTGCTGTCGGAGTACGCGCGGCCGGTGTTGTAGGGGCGCGACTTCCAGTGCGGGTCCGCCAGATCGAGGCGCGCGTGCTTGTGCGAGAGGCTGCCGACCACCACCACGCGTGAACCCGCGGTGCGCACCAGCAGCGGGAGCAGCCGCAGGGTCAGCGCGAAGTGCCCCAGATGGTTGGTACCAAACTGCATCTCGTAACCGTCGGCGGTCAGCGCGTAGGGGCACATCATCACGCCGGCGTTGTCGATCAGCACGTCGAGGCGCTGGCACTCGTTGCCGATGCCGGCCGCGAAACGCTCGACCGAGACGAGGCTCGCCAGATCGAGCTCGCGCACCAGCAGGTCCGCCCGCGGATGCCGCGCGCGAATCTGCTCCGCCGCCCGCGCGCCCTTCGCGGTGTCGCGCACCGCGAGCACCACCGTCGCGCCATGGGCCGCCAGCACGCGCGCGGTCTCCTGGCCGATCCCGCCGCTGGCGCCGGTCACGACCATCACGCGCCCGTTCTGGGCAGCCATGGCCTCGACACTCCAGGCAGTAGCGGTCATCGTTATATCCTCGCTTTTTACTTACGTATCAGAATAACCCCAAAGCGTCCGCGTGCACTACTCTGCCAGCGGCACGCGCAGGCTGATCACATCCGGGAGAGGAACGACATGAAAAACGATCTGTGCCGGCAACTGGGAATCGAACTGCCGATCTTCGCTTTCTCGCACTGCCGCGACGTGGTCGCCGCGGTGTCGCGCGCAGGCGGTATCGGCGTGCTGGGCGCCGCGGGTTTCACGCCCGATCAACTGCGCCAGGAGCTCGACTGGATCCAGTCCCGCATCGGTGACCGGCCGTTCGGCATCGACGTGATCATGCCCAAGAAGTTCGAGGCCGGCGCGGTCCCTGACCTGCAGTCGATGATCCCGGAAGACCACAAGGCGTGGGTCGAAAGCGTGCTGGCGCGCTACGGCATCGCGCCGCTGCCCCCCGGCGGCGGCGACGGCGCGGAGGCGCACGGCGGCATCAGCGGCGAGCAGATCGGCTGGACCCACGAGATCTGCCGCGCGCTGCTGGAGGTCGCCTTCGGCTATCCGGGGTTGAAGGTCATGGTCAACGCGCTCGGCACGCCGCCCGAGGACATACTCGCCGAGTGCCGCGCGCGCGGCATCCTGGTCGGCGCGCTCGCCGGCAAGGTGCAGCACGCGGTCGCGCACCGCGACGGCGGGGTCGATTTCATCATCGCGCAGGGCCACGAGGCCGGCGGCCACACCGGCGAGATCACCACCATGGTGCTGGTCCCACAGGTGGTCGATGCCGTGGCGCCGCTGCCGGTGCTCGCCGCCGGCGGCATCGCCAGCGGCCGCCAGATGGCGGCCGCGATGGCGCTCGGTGCATCCGGCGTGTGGTGCGGCTCGGTCTGGCTGACCACGCCGGAGTCCGAGGTGGCGCCGCTGCCGCGGCGCAAGCTGCTGGCCGCCGACAGCGGGCAGACGGTGCGCTCGCGCGTGATTTCGGGCAAGCCGGCGCGCATGCTGCGCTCGGCGTGGACCGATGCCTGGGAAAAGCCCGACTGCCCGGGCTTCCTGCCGCTGCCGTTGCAGGGCATCCTGACGCAGGAGGCGCATCTGCGCATCGCGCGTGCGAACAACGAGCAACTGGCGTTCTATCCGTGCGGCCAGGCGATCGGCATGTGCAACGACGAGCGCGACTGCCGCAGCGTGATCGCCGACATGGTGAACGAGTACGTGGATACCGTGGAACGGCTGGGCCGCTCGCTCGCGGAGGCGGGACCCGAGAGCACAGGAGACCGATGATGAGCGACATCCTCTACGAACGCCGCGGCGCCGTCGCGTGGATCACGATCAACCGCCCGGAGGCGAGCAACACGCTGAGCCCGGCCGCCTTCGTCGCACTGGCCGATGCCTGGCAGGAGGTACGCGACGACGCGGAGGTCCGCGTCGCGGTGCTGACCGGTGCCGGCGATCGCGATTTCTGCTGCGGCGGCGACCTCAGCGGCCTGATCCCGCTGTGGAGCGGCGTGCGCCAGCCGCAGAACGCCGTCGAGGAACGCCTGCTGGCCGACCACGCCATCGCCGACAAGATGCTGCTGAAGGGCGAACCGCTGTACAAACCGGTGGTCGCCGCGGTCAACGGTCGCGCGCTCGGCGGCGGGTGCGAGCTGCTGCAGGCCACCGACGTGCGCATCGCCGCCAGCCACGCGCAGTTCGGGCTGCCGGAACCGAAGGTGGGTATCGTTCCGGGCGGCGGATCGATGGTACGGCTCGCGCGCCAGTTGCCGTACGCGCACGCGATGCGCCTGCTGCTGACCGGCGAGCCGATCGACGCCACCACCGCGCTCGCGTGGGGCCTGGTCAGCGAGGTGGTCGCGCCGCACGAACTGGGCACGCGCGCCGAGGCCGTTGCCGCGCGCATCGCCGCCAACGCCCCGCTCGCGCTCGCGGCGATCAAGCGTACCGTGCTCGAGAGCCATACCGAGGCGTGGAACGCGGCGTTCACGCGCGAGGCGCAGGAATCGGCGCGCGTCATGATGAGCCGCGATGCGCGCGAGGGCCCGCGTGCGTTCAAGGAGAAGCGGGAACCGCAGTTCACCGGGGAGTAAGGGAGATGGCGAAGACGGTATTCGAGCTCGCCTGCGAGCGTGCGCCCGAGGGCATGGAGATCGCGGCGGTGGCCGCGGCCGATCCGCGGCGCGTTGCGCTGTGGTCGGAACGCGGCGAGATGAGCTTCGCCGAACTGAACGCCGCCGCGAACCGACTGGTCCGGCGCCTGCGCGCAGCCGGGCTCGCGCGCGGCGACGCCGTCGCGCTGGTGTGCGGCAACCGCAACGAGTTCGCGGTGGTGCGCTTCGCGACCCACCGCGCGGGGCTGCGGCTCACGCCGATCAACTGGCACCTCGCACCCGACGACATCCGCTACATCGTCGAGAACTGCGAGGCGAAGGCGCTGTTCCTCGACACCCGCGTGGCGAACGTGGCCGCGGGCTGCGCGCAGATCGCGGCGCTCGAACTGCTGGTCGGCATCGGCGGCGAGCTGCCGGGCTACCTCGGCTGGCACGAGGCGCTGGCGGGCATGGACGACAGCGACATCCCCGATCCCGTGCTCGGCAACACGATGCTCTACACCTCGGGAACCACCGGTCGCCCCAAGGGCGTGTTCCGCGCACTGCCCGATCCACGGCACGCCGCGCACCTGCAGCAACTGTTGACCGCGGTGTTCCAGTTCGATCCCGCCAGCGGATCCGACCGCGCGCTGGCGACCGGACCGCTGTACCACACCGGTCCCTTCGCGCTGTGTTTCACCACGCCGCTCACCGCCGGCATCGGCGCCGTCGTGATGGATCGCTGGGAGCCGGAGAAAATGCTGGCACTGGTAGAGCAGTACCGGATCACGCACACCTTCTGCGTGCCGACCATGTTCAACCGTCTGCTGCAGTTGCCCGATGCCACACGGCTGCGCTACGACGTCTCCAGCCTGCGCTTCGTGATCCACGGCGCCGCGCCGTGCTCGGTCGACACCAAGCGGCGCATGATCGACTGGTGGGGACCGATCCTGTGGGAGATGTTCGCCGGCACCGAGGGCCAGGGCACGATCGTCAGCCCGCAGGAGTGGCTGGCCAAACCCGGCACCGTGGGGCGTCCGGCGCCGGGGCAGCTGCGCATCCTCGACGACGCCGGCAACGAGGTGCCGCGCGGGCAGTCGGGCACTGTCTACCTGGTGAATCCGGGCGGCAGCGCCTTCGAGTATTACAAGGATCCGCAGAAGACCGCCTCGGCGGTGCGTGACGGCTACTTCACCGCCGGCGACATCGGTTACCTCGACGAGGACGGCTACCTGTTTCTCAGCGGACGCAGCGCCGAGGTGATCATCGCCGGCGGCGTGAACATCTACCCGCAGGAGATCGACGATGTGCTGGCAACGCACCGCGCGATAGCCGACGTCGCCTGCGTTGGCGTGCCGAACGAGGATCTGGGCGAGGAGATCAAGGCGGTGGTGGAACTGCGCGCGGGTTTCAGCGGCGACGACGCACTGCGCCAGTCGCTGATGGATCTGTGCGCCGAACGTCTCGCCAAGCAGAAATGGCCGCGCAGCATCGATTTCGTCGCCACGCTGCCGCGTTCGCCGGCCGGCAAGGTGCTGCGCAGCGCGCTGCGCCAGGCGTACTGGGCCGGCCGCGAGCGGCAGATCTGAGCGACGCCCGTCGGGAGCGGTGCTGCGCGACGTGCGCACGATCACGCCTCCGGCAGCCGACGGTTGCCAGCACGGGCAGATGGGCTAACCTTGGAGCACCAGGCCGAACACCGTCACGCAGCGCGATGAACGCCCACCGCAACGCCGCATCGCTTCCCCGCTCGCTCCAGCGCACGCTGGCGGCACTGCTGGCCGTGCTGCTGCCGCTGCAGGTCGCGGCGACCGACGCCGCCGGCAAGCCCAACAGCTTCGGCAACGTCGCCGACGAGGTGCCGCGCTACCGCGTCTACACCTACCGCCAGCAGGACGGCGTGGTGGCGTTCACCGACAAGGTGCCCGCGCGCCAGCGTTCGTTCAGCGTGATGGAGTTCTCCTGCTACGCCTGCGACCCGAACTCGAAGGTGAACTGGCGCGCAACACGGCTGTTCACCAACGAATACTCACCGCAGATCGCCGCCGCCGCGCACCGCCACGGTGTGGACCCGGCGCTGATCCGCGCGTTGATCCACGCCGAGTCGGGTTTCAACCCGAGCGCGGTCTCGCGCAAGGGCGCGATCGGGCTGATGCAACTGATGCCCGGCACCGCGAGCGACATGGGTGTGGCCGATCCGTTCGCGGCGCAGCAGAACATCGAGGGCGGGGTGAAGTACCTGGCGATGCTGCTCGGGCAGTACCGCGGCGACGTGACGCTGGCGACCGCCGCTTACAACGCCGGCCCCGGCGCGGTCGCGAAGTACGGCGGCGTGCCGCCGTTCGCCGAGACCCGCACCTATGTGCAGCGCGTCAAACTGCTGCACGAGCGCTACCGCGATCGCGCCTGAGGTTCCATACCACCCCCGTACATGTTCCCGTAGGTCGGGGCCGTGCCCGGACATGTTCGGCCGCAGGCCGAACCTACGGAACGCGGGCCGCGCGGTGCTCCCGTTCCACCAGCCGCGCCACCTCGATGGCCGACAGCGCCGCCTGGTGCGTGCCCATACCGGCCGCCCCGGCATCGGCCCCCACGTAGTAGAGCCCGCCGATCGGGGCCTGCACGCCGGGTTTGTGGCGCCCGCACTGCCCCACGATCTGCCCCAGGCCGACACACTCGCCGCCCTGTCCCGGCAGCACGCTGTCGCGCGTGAATTCGCTGATCTCGCGCGGTCCGGCGTATTCGCGATGCGCGGTCGCCGCCCATACCTGCGGGTAATAGCGCTGCATCTGTTCATCCATGCGCCCCCACAGGGCCTCGATCTCGTTGGCCTCCGGATCGCCCGAACAGACGGTGCCGGCCACCAGCACCTGCTTGCCGGCGGGCGCGGCATCGGGATCGAAATACGCGTGGTTGACCATGAACAACGAGACTTCGTCGGGAATACGGCCCGCCTTGACCTGCTCGAAGCGTTCGGTGTTCCACCACGACTCGTCGCTGTACCAGGTGTAGATGCCGACGTCGAGCACCGGCCGCTCGAGGAAATAACGCACGCTGGTGAAACCCCAGCCGGGCACCAGCGAGCGCACACGTTCCACGTAACGACGATCGAAATTCCCCTCGCCCACCAGTTTCAGCACCGTCGGCTGCAGTCCCGCGCTGCTCACCACGATCGGCGCCCGGAAGGTTCCCTGAGGCGTCACGACGCCGCGCACCGCGCCGTTCTCGACCAGGATCCGCTCGACCCGGTGCCGGCGCCGGATGGTGCCGCCGTTGCGTTCGAACTCGCGCATCATCACGCGGGTCAGGAAACCGAAGCCGCCCTTGTACTGGCCACCGCCGCCCTGCAGGAAGATCTGCCGCAGGATGCGGATCTGCTCGGACGCCGCGACCAGGTCGATCGGCTCCGCCAGCGAGGCGTTGGCGTGGAATGCCATGTAGCTGTAGAGCTCGTATGGCACCTCGAAGCGGGCGAGGTAATCGTGCATGCTGAGGTCGTCGAGTTCGTCGAGCGCCTCGTCGGGCAAAGTGACCAGGTGGGCCATGAACTCGACGGTCTGCTGGCGCGCGCGCTCGTCGATGTCCCACAGCGCGAAGAACGGCCCCGGATCGGCCATCGCCTGGCGCTGGTTCGCCGCGCGCGGCTCGCGCCGGTCGCGCCGGCGGTAGGTGATGTGCGCGAAATCGCGCGGGTCGTCGGGCTCCACCGGGCGCACGAACTCATCCGCCACCCCGAGTTCGGCGAACACGGTCTCGAAGGCCGAGCCGCGCATCGGCACCTGTCCGTGCGGGAAGATGTCGTAGGCCCAGCCGTCGCGTTCGACGCTGTACATCTTGCCGCCCAGCACGTCGTTCTTCTCCAGCAGCAGCGTGCGGATGCCGCGTTTCTGCAGCAGCGTGGCACAGGCGCCGCCGCCGGGTCCGCTGCCAATCACGATGACGTCGTAACTTTCGCCTGTGCTCATGGGGCGCCTCCGGCTGCAGGGAACGGGCGGAATATCCGCCGCATAGCAAGCGCCGCTATCGGCTAAGAGTCAATAGTTTTCCGCAGGAGAACGCCCCGGAACGGGCACGAGGGGTGCGGGGTCTACCAGCGCAGTTCGATCGAAACGCCGTAGACGGTGGTCGTGGCGGTGGACACGTCGGCGCCGCCCGCCACCGGCATCACCAGCGGCTGCTCGCGCACGAACGGCAGCGCCTGCAGTTCGCCGCCGCGGCACAGCATGCGGTCGACCAGGCGGCTTGCCGCGCCCAGCGGATCGGTGGCACCGAGCACGGCCCGGTCGCGGAAACGCCGCTCGCCAGTGCGCTCGATGCGCGCCTCGGTCTGCGCCCGCCAGTCCATGAACTGCCGACCCAGCCAGGTGCCGACGATCGGCGTGACGAAGAAATCCTGGATCGACACCGGCTCGAACAGCGCCTCGGCGCCGAACTCGTACATCGTCGACAGCATGAACGAGTACCAGAAGGACTGACGGTCGTCGTAGCCGCGCTCGCGCGCCCGCACGTAGTACGCCGCACCCCAGTACGGGTGCGTCACGTAGTTGATGACATGATCGTCCTCGTCCCACTTCGGACTGGTGACGTTGTCCCACCACTTGCCGAAGCGGTGCTGCTCCTTCTGCTCCTCGCTCCAGCCGCTCATGCCCTCGGGTGCGACGAACAGCACGCCGATCACCGCGAACTGCATGCCGAGGAAGTAGTTGGTGTCGCGACGCAGGCCGCGCTCGTCGGCCTTGGCGTCGCGCGCGGGCAGATAATCCGAGCCGGTGGCGAACACCCCGTCCCCGCGCGCGGCCAGGCAGTCCTCGACGGCGCCGTTCCACCAGCGGCAACTGCCGATGTCGGCGCTGTGATAGCTGAAGCGTTGGTCGTCATCCGCAACCGCCGCGGTGGCCGCGAGCAGGCCGGCCGCGAGCAGCGCCCGCGCACGTTCGGCGAATCGCCTGGAACTCATTGCTTTTATGCCCGTGGTCGGCCGACGGCGCATTATGCCGAACGCCGAACGCCGCCTCATGCGGTTTGACCGGGCAAAAGTGGCGAAAAACGCGGGCGCCCCGCTGAGGACGCCCGCAGCGGAGCGCGATGTCCTCAGCCGTAGTTGGCTTCGACGAAGCTCCAGTTCACGAGGTGCTCGAGGAAGGTCTCGACGAACTTGGGACGCAGGTTGCGGTAGTCGATGTAGTACGCGTGTTCCCACACGTCGACGCAGAGCAGCGCCTTGTCGGCCGTGGTCAGCGGCGTGCCGGCGGCACCCATGTTCACGATGTCCACGCTGCCGTCGGGCTTGCGCACCAGCCAGGTCCAACCCGAACCGAAATTGCCGACCGCGCTGGCCTGGAACGCCTTCCTGAACTCCTCCAGGCCGCCCCACTTGCGGTTGATCGCATCGGCCAGCGCCCCTGTGGGCGCGCCGCCGCCGGCGGGCTTCATGCAGTTCCAGAAAAAGGTGTGGTTCCACACCTGCGCGGCATTGTTGTAGACGCCGCCGGCCGGCGCGCTCTTCACGATGTCCTCGAGCGTACGGTTCTCGAACTCGGTGCCCTTGATCAGGTTGTTCAGGTTCGTGACGTAGGCCTGGTGGTGCTTCGCGTAGTGGTAATCGAAGGTCTCGGCCGACATGTGCGGCGCGAGCGCATCACGTGCGTACGGCAGCGGCGGCAACTGGTGTTCCATGGCGTTCTCCTCGTCTCCTTGCAGGGTGAATCGGCGCGACACTCGCGTCATCGACCGGGGGAGTCTAGGCGCATCGGCGTCGCGGGGCAATAGTTGACGTATTTCGTGGGGTATTGCGGACTTCCGCGGCAGCGTTCACAGCATACCCCGCCAACCCAGGTGCAGCCCGAAATCCGGCGTGGTGTCGCTGCGCAGGTTCTCGGTAACCGCGATGTCGAAGGCACCCGCCGACCCGGCATCGATGCCCACACCGAGTGCGAGCTGCACGCCGCTCGAACCGAGCGGCCACAACGGGCTGTCGTAGAAGGGTCCGTGCGCATCGAGCTGCAGCTTGGCACTGAGGCCACGCGCGAGCGGGTGCGCCACACCGGCGCTGGCGATCGCCACGAACGCGCGCCGCTGCGCGGGAAGCACATCGCCGGCGCCGCTGTGTATGCCGCCCAGCATCCAGCTGAGCGTGGTGTTCCAGCGCGCGAGCGTCGCCCGGTCGGTCGCCATCAACTGCAAGGCGACGTCGGTGGCGCCACTGCCGCGCAGCGCGGACTCCGAACCGGTCGGCAATTCAGCGCTGGCGCGCACCGACAGGCTGCGCGCGGCCGGGCCGCCGGCGCGCAGGCGCCACTCGACACCCAGCCGCAGGTCCCCCACCCCCTGCCCGCTCTCGGTGAGCGCCAACCGCTCGCCGTCGGACGCCACATGACGGAACACCAGACGGTTGCGCGCAAAGGCCGAGCGGCGGTCGTTGCTGAGGCCGAAGGCGTCGTGCCAGCCTTCGATCGGCGCGTCCAGCCCGCCGCCGCTGTGCGCAATCAGCGGCAGGTCCAGCGTGAGCGCCACACGCTCGCCCAGGCCACGGCTCAGGCCCAGGTTCAGACGCCAGCTTTCGCCGTCGAGCACGATACGCTCGCCATTCGCGGCCTCGTCTTCCACCGAATGGCTGGCCACGTCGAGCGCGGCACGCCAGCGCCAGTCTCCGGGCGCTGGCAGCGCCGGCTCGGCCGGCGAAGGCAGGCCGCGCAGTTGCAGCAACGGGTTCTGGTCGGTGGTCGCGAACAGCGCGTCCGGGCTCGCGCGCGCGGCCATGGCGGGCAGCAGCGCCGCGAGCAGCGCCTGCGTGCAGCGGGTGAAAAACGGAGCGTGTCGCATGGCGCAAGCATAACGCGGCCGGCTTGCGGGCGGCCAGCGCGAGCACGGAATACCCTTCCCGGTCTATCGAGGCCATCGCAAAAAGCCCGCAAGGTGTGCGGCGGCGGTTTCGCACCGGTGGTGCGTACGCCGCACGGATGCGGCGTTCGAGCCTAAATGGATGTATTCACGGCGTCCCACGGGTGTGAAACCTCCGCCGCGCGCTGATGCCGTCGCGCGGCGAGGGCTTTGCGACCGCTTCTACGGCGCCACGCTGCGCGCGAGCAGGTCGTCGGTGACTTCCATCGTGAACACCGGCACCGTGCCGGCCGCGGAGTCCTCCAGCGCATCGAGGAAGCGCGCCCGCGTGGGCGGATCGTCGTAGGCCATCCGCGCCTCGATCGCGCGTTGCCAGGTCGCCTCGTCGGGCCATTCGGCGATCGCCACGAAGCGTCCGTCACGCTCCCGATGCAGCCGCGAACCGAGCCCGCCGTAGATGCGCACGATCGCGCGCGTGCCGGTGCGCCACGCCTCGCGGAATTGCTCTTCCCGGCCGGGCTTCACGCGCCAGCAATAGACCGCGACGAACATCCCGCCCTCCCGCCGGCAGCGGCTGCCGACTCAGAACACGAACGGCAGCGGATAGGCGCAAACCAGCATCAGGGACATGACGCTGCCGTGACGAACCGCCGGTCTTCGAGGGGGCCGGTGACGGTCCTCAGGTATCGTCGCCACCGGCGGATTCGCGCACGAGATTCTGCGACAACGCGGATTCTACCGTGTCGCCCGGGCGCCACGGGTGCCCGAGCCGGCCCTCGATGTAGTCACGGATCAGGCGCCGCACCACCTGCGAGGGTGTCTGGTCCTCGCGTGCGCAGAGGTGTTCGAAGACGGCCTTCTTGCCCGGATCGATCAGGATCGTGAGACGTGCGGTGCGGCTTTCCAGTGCCATGGTTTCAGCACCAAATTCACATTGACGGCGTACACAATGATAATTAGATTTGCATGTGTCAAGACCCGGCACGCACCCGCACCGCGCGCCGGGCAGGAGCGGCCCATGACGACCGGCATCACCGACCCGTCTCACGGCGCCGACGGCCAGCATGGCTGAGCCGCCGGTGCTGCTGAGCGCCGCGCTGGCAGTGGTGGCCGGCTGGCTGGCCATCGGCGCGGCCGGCTCGCTGCGC
>CAUJIL010000089.1 GCA_963204845.1 Pseudomonadota bacterium
GACGATGCGCGCCTGCGCATCGGTCCACTCCCCGAGCAGCCCGCCGCGCCAGTCGCAGGGCGCGACGCGGGCGCGCGGCGAGTTGCGCAGCCGCCGCACCTTGCCGGCCTCGCCGGCGGAAAACACGTAGTACGTGCCCTCGCGTTCGGCGAACCACACCGGCGTCTCGACCGCCGTGCCGTCACGGCGGAAGGTCGCGAGGTTCAGGTAACGCGCCTCGGCCAGCGTGGTCGTCATGCTGCGCTGCTCCCGTGTCTCATTGCACGACGTTGTCGGGGCCCCAGTAGGCCTTCATCGACACGACCTTGCCGTTGGCATCGAACTCGAACACGTCGATCACCTCGATCTTCATGCCGCCGACGTGCACGTCGAAGCAGAACGCCGCCGAGTTGCCCGCGCAGCGCACGCCACCGACGCGCTCCATGCGCGCACCGGCCGTCAGCGCCTGCGTGTAGAAGGCCACCACCGCCTCGATGCCGCGGTGGGGGTCGGTGCCGACCGGGTCCTCGACGACCGCGTTGTCGGCGTAGATCTCGCGGATCGCCGCCAGATCCTGGCGCGTGCAGGCATCCAGGTATTTCTCTACGGTGGCGATCTGGTGGGCGGTGTCCATGCGGGGGCTTCCTCGTTGCGGCAGTTGCCCGCGCTTTATAGCCGATCGGCGTGCGCCTGCGAAAGGGCCCCGGTTCAGCGATGCCGGCGTTCGCCCAACGGGGCGTCGGCCAGCGCGGTCTTTTCTCCCTGCAGGCGCGCGACGATCAGTGCCGCTGCGCCGTCGCCGAGCACGTTCACGCTGGTGCGCAGCATGTCGAGGATGCGGTCGAACACGAACAGCACGCCCAGCGCCTCGATCGGGATCCCGACCATGGTGAGGATCATGCCGATGGCGACCAGCGAGGCCGAGGGAATCCCGGCCACCCCGATCGAGGTCAGCAGCGCGGTGATCACGATCAGCGCCTGTGTCGCGAACGAGAGTTCGACCCCGTAGGCCTGCGCGAGAAAAATCACGGCCACGCACTCGTAGAGCGCGGTGCCGTTCATGTTGATCGTGGCGCCCAGCGGCAGCACGAAGCTCGAGATGCGGTTCGAGATCCCGGCGTCGCGCTCCATGCACTCGATGGTGACCGGCAGGGTGCCCGAGGACGAGGCGGTCGAGAACGCCGTCAGCAGCGCCGGCGACATCGCGCGGTAGAGGCGCTGCGGCGCCACGCCGGCCAGCACGCGGATCATGAGCGGCATCACCACGAAGGCGTGCAGCGCGAGTGCGGCGGTGACGGTCAGCGCGAACACGGTGAGCGGGCGCACCGCGTCGAAACCGGTCTCGGCGACCACCGCCGCTACGAGGCCGAACACGCCGAGCGGCGCGAAACGCATCACGAACTCGGTGATCCCCATCATCACGTGGAACACCGCGTTCCAGAAAGCGAACAGTGGCTCGGCGTGTTCGTCGCCGGCGCGCGCGATGAAGAAACCGAACAGCAGCGCGAACACGATCAGCGCCAGCATGTCGCCGTTATTCGAGGCCGTGGCGACCACGTTCTCCGGCACCATGCGCTCGAAAATCCCGACCAGCTCGCCGATGCCACCGTGCGCCTGCAGCGAGGCGGCAACCTCGGCGGTGCCGGCGTGCAGCGCGAGCTGCTCGCCCACGGGCTCGCCGTCGGCGAACCCCGGCCGCACCACGTTCACGCACACCAGGCCGATCAGCACCGCGAGCAGCCCGGTGCCGAGGTAGATCGCGATGGTTTTCGCGCCGAGGCGTCCGAGGTCGCCGGCGCGTCCGATGCCGGTGATGCCGACCACGATCGAGGAGAAGATCAGCGGCACGATGATCATCTTCAGCGCCTTGATGAAGATGGTGCCGAGGAACTCGTAGACGGCGTGCAAGCGCAGCGTCCCGATGCCGGCCTCGGTGCCGCTCAGCGAGCCGGCGAGCGCCGCCAGCACGATCGCGATCAGGATCTGCCAGTGCAGTGCGGGTTTCTTCATTCGCCGGGTCTCCGCCGTCGCGCGCTTCGCGCCTAGCATAGGGAAGCGCGCACGGTGTCGCCAGCGCGCGCAATCGTCCCGGGCGCTCAACCGGGGCGTTCGGCGACGAACACGCCGCGCAGCGGCGCCGGGTAGCCTTCGCGGGTGAGGCGTGGATCGGTGGGGTCCAGGAAATCCGCCAGCGATTCGAAGCGCATCCACGTGGTGCGGCGCTGCTCCGCGACGGTGGTCGGCGTCAGGTCGACGAGGCGTGGTGCCACGAACCCCGCCCGTTGCAGCCACCGCAGCAGCGCGGCGGGCGAGGGGATGAACCAGACGTTGCGCATCATCGCGTAGCGGTCGCGCGGGACCAGCACGCGTTCGGCGTCGCCCTCGACCAGCAGCGTCTCGAGCACCAGTTCGCCGCCGGGGCGCAGCGCGTCGAACAGCTCGCCGAGGTGTTCGAACGGCGAGCGGCGGTGGTACAGCACGCCCATCGAGAACACGGTGTCGAAGCAGCCGAGCCGGGCCGGCAGGTCCTCGGCGCGCAGTGGCAGCAGCGCCACGCGCGGATCCGCGATGTAGCGCTGCAGCGCGAGGAATTGCGCCAGGAAACGCAGCGTCGGGTCGATGCCGAGCACGCAGTCGGCGCCGGCGCCGCGCATGCGCCACGCGTAGTAGCCGTTGCCGCAGCCGACATCGAGCACGCGGCGGCCGGCGAGCTCGATGTGTGGGGCGACGCGCTGCCACTTGAGGTCCGAGCGCCATTCGCTGTCGATGCCCACCCCGAACAGCTCGAACGGCCCCTTGCGCCAGGGATGCAGCGCGGCGAGCGCGGCGTGCAGCCGGGCGCGCTCGGCCGTGCTCGCGTCCTCGGTGCGGCCCACGCGCACGCAGGGCGCCGCAAGATCCACCTCGCTTGCCGCCAGCGCGGGCAGCGCGGCCAGCGCGGACTCCCAGTCGGCGGCATCGCCGTGGCGCAGCGCCGTGGCGCGCTCGTGCACCGCCGCGAGCAGGCGCTCGCGCGCCGATGCGTCGGGGAAGGCCGCGAGCGCCGCGGCCAGCGTCGCGGGCAAATTCATTTTTCGGCGAGCAGCGACAGGAAGTTCAGGCACTGCAGCCAGACGGTCACGCGGCGGAAACCGGCGCCGAGCAGGCGTTCGCGGTGGGTGGCGAGCGTCTCGGGAATCAGCACGTTCTCGAGCGCGGCGCGCTTCTGCGCGATCTCGAGCGCGCTGTAGCCCTGCAACTGCTTGAAGTCGAGGTGCAGCGCGCCCAGCAGTTCCTGCTCGGCGGGGTCCTCGAAGGCGAGCTTCTCCGACAGCACCAGGCAACCGCCGGGGCGCAGCGCCGCGGCGATGCGCGCGAGCAGCGCGCCGCGCGCAGGCGGCGGCACGAACTGCAGCGTGAAATTCAGCGTCACCAGCGAGGCGTCGTGCAGTGCGGTCTCGCGCACATCCTCGCAGCGGATCTCGAGCGGCGCCCCGGCACCGTCGGCGGCGACCATCGCGCGTGCGCGCTCGACCATCTCGGGCGAGTTGTCGACGCCGATCACGCGCGGCA
>CAUJIL010000090.1 GCA_963204845.1 Pseudomonadota bacterium
GCAGCGCCGCGGCGATCGCCGCCGGCGCCGCCTCGTCGACGCTGAACCAGCCGTGCTGCCACGGCAGGCGGCCGAGTTCGACGACGGTGCGCACGTCGAGCGGCCAGTGCAGCGGTGCCGACTGCGGCAGGTAGCCGATGCGCCGCGCGCGCTCGGCGGGCGGCCACGCCTGCAGTTCGCGGCCGTCCAGCCGCACGCTGCCGGCGTGCGGGCGCAACAGCCCGGCCAGCACGCGCAGCAGCGTGCTCTTGCCCGCGCCGTTGGGTCCGATGATGCCGAGCAGTTCGCCCGCCGCGAGCGTGCACGACACGCCGTTCAGCACGGTGCGCTGCCCCAGCCGCACGCTCAGCCCTTCGAGCGCCAGGCCGCTCACGTGATGCGGCTCCGCGCGCCGAGCACGATCGCGAGGAACACCGGTGCGCCGAGCAGGGAGGTGACCACGCCGAGCTTCAGTTCGCCGGCGCCCGGAACGCGTTGCACCAGCACGTCGGCCAGCAACACCAGCAGCGCGCCGCCGAGCGCGCTCGGCAGCAGCAGCCGCCCGGGCCGGTGCCCCACCAGCGGACGCAGCACATGCGGTACAACCAGTCCGACGAAGGAGATCGTGCCGCTGATCGCGACCGCGGCGCCGACACCGATCGCCACCCCACCCATCACCCGCCACGGCATCGAGCGCGCGCCGAAGCCTAGCGTGTGCGCGGTGTCCTCCCCGAGGCTGAGCGCCTCGAGGTAGCCGCGCGCCGAGACCAGCAGCAGCACCGCGAGCAGCATGAACGGCAGGCAGAACACCAGTTCCGCGTAACTGCGGTTGGCCACCGAACCCATCAGCCAGTAGACGATCTCGTGCATCGCGTATGGACTGGGCGCCAGGTTCAGCGCGAGCGCGATCGCGGCCGCGGCGAAGGCGTTGAGCGCCACGCCGGCGAGGATCAGCGTGGCGACTCGCGCGTGATCGCCAACCAGCGCGCGCAACAGGGCCAGCGCCGCGACCGCCCCGACGACCCCGGCTGCCGGCAGCAGCAGCGAATGCAGCGGCGCCAGCCCGAAATACAGCACCAGCACGGCGCCGAGCGCCGCGCAGCTCGATGCGCCCACCAGTCCGGGCTCGGCCAGCGGGTTGCGCAGCATCCCCTGCAGCGCCGCGCCCGCGATCCCCAGCGTCGCGCCCACCGCCAGCGCCGCCAGCGCGCGCGGCGCGCGGATCTCCCACAGGATCAGTTGCGCCGTGGACTCACGGCCGGCGGCCCAATCCCCGAGCGCCGGCCCGAGCAGCGCACCGGCGGCGCCGGTATCGAGGGCGAGCGCAGCGCCGAACACCAGCGCCAACATCAGCGCGGGCAGCAGCAGTCGCTCCGCCTGGAGGCGCATCGCCGTTCAGCTCTCCGGGCCCTGGGCGAGCAGCGCCGCGAGCGCGCGCTCGTGCCGCCCCAGTGCCGGATGGCGGTGCGGGGTGGCCCCACGGTAGCGACGCAGGTACCACAGCACGCCGAGCAAGCGGTAAAGCACGCGGGCGCGGAACAACCGCTCGATCGCCGAATCACCGATGGTCCCGTACGCGAGCAGCAGCCGTTCGCGATCCAGCGTGTCGAAGCCGCACTCCTCGGCCAGCGTCGCGAGGTCGAAGAACGGGTCGCCGCGGGCGGCGTATTCCCAGTCGATGAAGCGCAGCTCGCCGTCGGACTCGAGCACGTTCTGCGGGTTGAGGTCGTTGTGGCAAAGCACACTGCGGTAGCGCGCGAAGCGGTATTGCTCGAGCACGTGACGCGCCACGGCCAGCCAGCGGCGTGCGCGCAGCCAGCCGCGCGCGTCACCGGACTGGAGCTCGCGTGCATACATGCGGATGCGCTCGGCGATGTCGACCTCCGGCACATCGAGTTTCTGCCGGTGCAGCAGCTGCAGCGCGCCGGCGAGGCGGTCGATGGTGTCGCCGGCCGCGAGCCCCTCCACGCGCAGCGGGCGTGCCTCCAGGTACACGGTGACCAGCGTGCCGCGCACCGGATTGCAGTAGACGACCTCCGGGCCCAGCGCAATGCGCGCGGCGCGCTCGAGCACCCGGCGCTCCACCAGGCGGTCCACGCCCAGCCGCACGGCGTGCTTCACCGGCAGGCGCGCCACATAGCGCCGGCCCGCGTGGCGGATCAGGAAGCTGCGGTTGCTGTGACCGGCGCTGAACACGGCCTCGACTTCCGGCAGCTCGTCGCCGCCCCCGGGTCGCCACTCATCGAGCAGCTCGACCAGCCCGCGCGGGCGGGGATGCTGCGGCTTGTTCACGGTAATGACGGCGCCACTGGAGGTATCCGAACACGACGATCACAAGATAGACCACAAACAGCAGCGCGGTCAGGTACAGTCCACGATCCACGTACAGGTACAGCGACACCGCGTCCACCACCAGCCAGTAGAGCCAGTTCTCCAGCAATTTCTGCGCGACCATCCAGGTGGTCAGCACCGCGCCCCAGGTCGCGAACGAGTCCAGGTACGGCAGCCGCCCCAGCCCTGCCGCCGCGAGCAGGCTGCCCGACAGCGTCGAGGCGCCGAGCAGCACCGCCACCGCCACCAGATGGTTGCGCCACGGCCAGGTGCGCACCGGCATCGGCTCGCCCGGCACCGACGCGCCGCGGCGCCACTGCCACCAGCCGTAGACAGCCATCGCCAGGTAATAGACCTGCAGGCCGGACTCCATCGGCAGACCCGCCTGCCAGAACAGGAACAGATAGATCAGCGTGCTCCAGAACGCCGCGTGCCAGCACCACAGGCTCTCGCGCATCGCGAGCAGCAGGTACGCCACGCCCAGCACCACGGCGAGCGCTTCCCAGGCGTGGCGCTGGCCGAGTTCGAGATCCACCGGTACGCCTCAGACGCCGCGGCGCACGTCACCGACCACGATCTTCGCGACCAGCACCGAGCGACCGTGCGTGGCCACGCTGTGCTCGAGCTCCTGCCCCAGCACCTCGAGCACGCGTGCGCATTCCCCGAACAGTTGGGTGGACATCGCATTGCGCGCCACCTCGACGTCCTCGTGCAGTTGCACACGATGGATGAAATCGACGATGACGGGAACGAACTCCTCCCGCAGCGGATAGAGACTGATATCCACGGAAATCTGCATCATGTATTCCCCTACTCGAATCGCCAGGAAAGCGTGACGCCGGCCACGCGCGGCGCCCCGAACTGCCAGTACGGCTCGGTGACGTAGAACTTGCGCGGGTCGTTGCCGAAATAGAAGCCGTGCACGGCGTAGTCCTCGTCGAGCGCGTTGCGCACCCAGGCAGCAACATCGAGCCGCTCGCCGCGCCAGCCGGCGCCGAGGTGCAGCAGCCTGAACGCATCGCTCTGCTGATCGTCGGAATCGGACAGGTAGTAGGCGTCCTTGCCCTCGTATTCGAGGCGCAGATATACGCGCGGCAGCAACGCGAACTCGGCGCCGACGCGGAACTGCCAGAGCGGCGCCTGCGCCTGCGCGCGCCCGCTGAGGTCGACGAAGCCGCGCTCGGGGTCGTTGGCGACGAAGCCGTCGATCCGCGTCTCCAGCAGCCCGAGCGAGGCGTCGATGCGCAGGCGCCCGGTGGCCGCCCACGCCAGCGTCGACTCGAAGCCGTAGTTCTCGCCGCTCGCGGCGTTGTCGGTGTAGCCGACGAACTGCTGCCCCTCGACGTACCAGGCCTTCAGCTGGACGTCGCGGCGGTCCATGTAGAACAGCGAGGCGGTGAGATTCAGCCGGCCGTCGGGACGCGCGTACTTCCAGCCGATCTCGTAGTTGTCGAGCAGCTCGGCAGCGTACTCGCTGCGCGCGGCCAGGAAAGCCAGCAGCTGCGGGTCGAGCTGCGCCTTGCGTGCCTTGCCGATCGCCTCGCCGTTGACGCCGCCGGCCTTGTAGCCACGTGCGAACAAGGCGTACAGCATCGAGCCGTCATCCAGGTCGTACTGTGCCGAGAGCTGCCCCCCGTGCAGCCACTCCGCGGGCCGCTCGCGCAGGCCGAGCGAGTCGCGGTAACGCGCCTCGAAGCGCTGCAAGCGCAGGCCGGCGTTCATCGTCAGGCGCTCGCTCGCAGCCCACTCGAGCTCGCCGTAGGCCGCCGCGTGGCCGCTGCGGTAGTCGCTGCGAAACTGCCCCGGCGCGTCCAGGTCCCAGTCGTGGAACTCGCGATCGAGCCGGGTGTCGCGCCGGATCACGTGCACGCCGGCCACCCAGCCGAGCGTCGCCGGGCGCCCGACCAGGCGCAGGTCGATGCTGCGTGCATCGGCGGCGCGCCGGTAGCGATCGGTGGATGCGTACTCCCAGCCCTCGCAGTCGCGACCGTCGCACAGCCCCGGGTAGGACCAGTCCTCGTCGTAGCCGTAGTCGGTGTCGGTGTCCATCCAGGTTGCCAGCGCCTGCACATCGAACGCCGCGGCACCGCTCCACTGCGCGCGCAGCGCGGCGGCGGCGCTGCGCTGGGCGTCGCGCCCCGGGCGGTCGGACAGCGTATGACGGTCGTTGTCGAGCGACCAGGCGTCGTAGCCGTTGTCGGCATCGACACCGATCGCGGTCAGCCCGAGCTCCAGCGTATCGCTGGCCTGCCAATCGAGGCGTGCACGCAGCGTCTGCTCGTCGATGCGGTTGGTGTCGTCACGGCCGAGGAAGTCGTTCCCGACATAGCCGTCGCTGCGGTTGCGGTGCAGTGCGAGCCGACCGCGCAGATCAGCACCCAGGCTGCCGCTCGCGACCGCACCGACCGTGCTGCCGCCGTAGTCCGCGACGCCTGCCTCGAGGCGCGCCAGCGGCTCGCCGGTCGGCGCCGCGGAACGGATGTCGACCAGCCCCGCGAGCGCGCTGGCACCGAAGGCCGTGCCCTGTGGACCGCGCAGCACCTCGACCTGCTCGACGTCGAACAGCGTGCCGGCGTTGCCGAGGCCGCTGAAGTCGATGCCGTCGATGTACAGACCGACCGCGGGATCGACCGGGTCGACGAACTGGCTGCGTTCGCCGATGCCGCGGATCTGCACGAAGCGCCCGCGCGAGGCGCCCGCGCTGTAGTTGACGTTCGGTGCCGCGTTCAGCAATTCCTCGAAATGCCGCGCCTGCCGGTCGCGGATGAGTTCCGCCGGCAGCACGCTGACGCTGGCGGCCACCGCCTGCTGCGGCTTCGGCAGCAGCCGCGCGGTGACGACCACTTCCTCGATGCGCTCGACTGCCGCGGCGAGCGGGGCGGCGCAGAGAGCCTGCGCGAAACACACGGCTGCGCAGGCGCGCAGCGGAACGATGGCACGATGCATCCGTGACCTCCTTGACGGGAGATCCGGACCAGCTCGATGGATAAATGCACGCGCACCGGACGGTGTGCGCAATCCTATCCCTTCGCCGGCATTATCCGGATCAGGTTCGAGGGGTTCACCGGACCATTCCGGTGTCTCAGGTGTGACCCACCCCCAGGAAGCGCGGAGTATAGCGTGCCCGCGGCGCGCGTGGCGCGGAAATCATCCGCGGTGCGCGCCCATCTACTCCAGCAGGTTCGCGAGCCCCTCGACCTCGGCGATATCGGCGGTGATCGGCACGAACATGATCTCGTCGACCTCGAGCGTGTGGTAATCGTCGATCACGCGGCGCACCGCGTCCTCGCTGGCGCGCGTCATCGAACCGGCGACCAGGTTCGCGATCTCGTCGCCGGCGATCTTCATGTAGTCGTGCACGTACTGGTGCAGCCGCGGTGCGGCGTCATCGGCCAGCGAATGCCAGAAGCCGGCCATGCGGTACGGACGGTCGGCACGTCCGGCCGCCTCCCACGCCTCGTCGGCCATGCGGATCATGTTCGCGATCTCGTGCTGCTCGCCGTTCATCGAGAACATGTACGCGCCCTGCGCCCATGCGGCGGCGCGCTGCATGCTCTTCGGCCCCATCGCGCCGACCAGGATCGGCGGCCCGCCGGCCTGCACCGGCACCGGACCGACCGGATCGGCACCCTCGAACGGCGGCTCGCCGGCCCAGATCCGGCGCATCTCGGCGATCTGCGCGTCCATGCGCTCATGCCGGCGTGCGAACGAGGCGCCTACCGCCCGGTAGTCCTTCTCGCGTCCGCCGACGCCCACCGTGACGGTGACGCGCCCGCCCGAGACCACGTCGAGGGTGGCGATCTCCTTCGCCGCCCACACCGCGGAGTGCATGGGCAGCACGTACAGCGAGGGCACGATGCGCACCCGGGTGGTCACGGCCGCGGCCGCGCCGAGCAGGATGCGCATATCGCAGGTCGGACCGGTGATGCGCTCGCCACACGACAGGCTGTCCCAGGGGCCGGCGTCGATGGCGCGGCACCAGGCGAGCAGCGTGTCGCGATCGTAATCGCGCTTCATGTAGGGCAGGCAGATGCCGTAACGCATCGCGGTTTCTCCGTGGCTGTGGGGTGGACGGGGTGTCAGGCACGCCCCGTGGCGGAGCCGACGCGCACCGGGCGCGGTGGATTCGCCTCGCGCTGCTCGCGCAGGCGCTGCAGGTACATGCCCTGGCGACGCAGGATGAACTGGACCAGCAGTTCCTGGTCACGCGGGTCGATGCCGGTGAAATCGATCTGCAGCCGCCGCTCGCCGTCCGGCGTGTCGGCGCAGCGCACCACGCGCGACGGCACCCGCAGCCGCGTCGGCGCCGGCGGCAGCAGCAACTCGACCAGCACCTGTTCGTCGGGCTCGAAGCGCTCGCGCGTCGCCAGCCCCAGCCCGCAGGCGCTGATGTCGACCTCGTACTCCACGAAGGCGTCGCGCACCGCCGAACCATCGGCGCAACTGCTGGCCGCGATCACCAGGTCGATCTTGGCGCTCAGCAGTTCCGCCAGCTCGGCGACGGCCGGTGCCTGCACGCGCGCCGCGGCGACGATTTCCACGAGGCGTCGGTCGATGTCCACCAGCGCCTGCGCGTCGAAGGCGCGGACCGCGCCGCCGGCGTCGACGCGTCGCAGCGCCAGCCGCAAGCGGTCGTCGATGCGAAAGAAGCGCCTGCGCTCCGAGCCATTGCGTCTGCCGATCACCGCCTTCACCGCCTCCTTCACCGGCCGCGCCACGTTGGCGCGCCGTGGTTGCGATGGTACGCCGGAATCGGGTCGCGCAGCACCCTCCCTCCGGCGAGCGTGGTGGCGCGTTGATTTGTGATTCTCGGCAGGCTACTGTCGCGCCGTCCCCGTCGCCCGCACAGGTCCATCGCCGTGTCCGCATCGCGCAAGCCCCGCCATTTCGAGAAAGCGCTCGCCGAACTGGAGGCGCTGGTCGAACGGCTCGAGAACGGCGAACTCAGCCTCGAGGAATCGCTGAAGGCCTTCGAGGCCGGCGTGCGCCTGACCCAGGAGTGCCAGCAGGCGCTGACGCAGGCACGCCAGCGCGTGCAGTTGCTGACGGCGCAGGACGGATCGCTCAGCGCCGAAGTGCTGGCCGGCACCGACGACGAGGACGAGGAAGACAACGACGGGGAACCCGGCGAACCGCCGGAGGACGAGGATGACTGAGCGGCCGGCGGACCCCGGTCCGCTGCGGGCCTACCGCGCACGTGCGGAGGCGGCGCTCGAGGCGCTGTTCGCCGGTGACCTGGTGGGCGACGCCGACCCGCAGCTGCGCGCGGCGATGCGCTACAGCCTGCTCGCGGGTGGCAAGCGGCTGCGCCCGGCGCTGCTTTACGCGGCGGCCGAAGCCGTCGGCGGCAGCCGCGCCAGCGGCGCCGACACCGATCGCGCCGCCTGCGCGATCGAATGCGTCCACACCTATTCGCTGATCCACGACGATCTGCCGGCGATGGACGACGACGACCTGCGTCGCGGCGTGCCGACCTGCCATCGTGCCTTCGACGAGGCCACCGCGATCCTCGCCGGCGACGCGCTGCAGGCGCTGGCGTTCGAACTGCTGTGCTCGCTGGATTCGGTCGACGACGCGCTGGCGCTGGCGCTCGCCGGCACGCTGGCGCGCGCCAGCGGCGGCCGCGGCATGGTCGGCGGGCAGGCGATCGACGTCGCGCACGTCGGGCATCCGATCGACGCCGCAACCCTGCAGCGCATGCACGAGCTGAAAACCGGCGCGCTGATCGGCGCGGCGCTCGCCATGGGCGCACTGCTCGGCGGTGCCGGCCCCGGCACGCTGGCCGCAGTCGACGCGTACGCGCGCGCACTGGGCCTCGCATTCCAGGTCCAGGACGACGTGCTCGACGCCAGCGGCGACGTGAGCACGCTCGGCAAGATGCCGGGCGCCGACGCCGCGCGCACCAAACCGACCTACGTCACGCTGCTCGGCGAACGCGGCGCGCGCGACTTCGCCGTCCGGCTTTGCACGCAGGCTGTGGCGGCGCTGGCTCCGCTCGGCGCGGCAGCGACACCGCTGGCCGACATCGCCCGCTTCGTGGTCGAGCGTGACCGCTAGACCCGCCTCCAGGGTCATGGGCGAACCGCCGGTCTGGGGCGTTCCGGCCTGATCGGTTAGAATGCCCGTCCGGCCCGGCGCGAGCGGGCCGGTTCACGCGCAGGAACGTCGTCGCCATGAAGCTCTTCCAGGACATCCCCGTGTCACGGCCGCACACGCCGTTGCTCGACCGCGTGGACTTCCCGCACGATCTGCGCGCGCTCGACGAGGCGGAGCTGCGCCAGCTGGCCAACGAGTTGCGCGAGTACCTGCTGTATGCGGTGGGGCGCACGGGTGGCCACTTCGGCGCCGGCCTCGGCGTGGTGGAGCTCAGCGTCGCACTGCACTACGTGTTCGATACCCCGCGCGACCGCCTGGTCTGGGACGTGGGGCACCAGAGCTACCCGCACAAGATCCTCACCGGCCGACGGGAGGAAATGCTGACGATCCGCCAGGCCGGCGGTCTCGCGGCGTTCAACAACCGCGCCGAGAGCGAGTACGACTGCTTCGGCGTCGGGCACTCGAGCACCAGCATCAGCGCGGCGCTGGGAATGGCGCTGGCGGCGCGCGCCCTGGGCGAGAACCGCAAGGCGGTGGCGATCATCGGCGACGGCGCGATGACCGCCGGCATGGCCTTCGAGGCGCTGAACCACGCCGCGCACACCGGCGCCGACCTGCTCGTGATCCTGAACGACAACCAGATGTCGATCTCGCGCAACGAGGGCGGCCTGGCGTCGGCGTTCGCGCGCCTGTGGGCCAGCCCGCTCTACAACAACGTGCGCGAGGGCGGCAAACGCGTGCTGTCGCGGCTGCCCGGTCCCGCGCTCGCGATTGCGCGGCGCACCGAGGAACACATGAAGGGGATGGTCGCCCCCGGCACGCTGTTCGAGGAACTCGGATTCAATTACATCGGCCCGGTCGACGGCCACGACCTGCCGCTGCTGGTCGGCACGCTGCGCAACGTCAGCGAACTGAAGGGCGCCCAGCTGCTGCACGTGCTGACCGTCAAGGGGAAGGGTTTCGCGCCGGCCGAGCGCGATCCGGTTGGCTACCACGCGATCGACAAGATCGATCCTTCGCCGCGCCTGGCCGGAACACGACCGCGTCCGGTGCGGCCCAAGTACCAGGAGATCTTCGGCGCCTGGCTGTGCGAGATGGCCGAGCGCGACCGCCGCCTGGTCGGCATCACGCCCGCGATGTGCGAAGGTTCCGGCATGGCCGCCTTCGCGCAGCGTTTCCCCGAGCGCTTCCACGACGTGGCGATCGCCGAGCAGCACGCGGTCACGCTGGCCGCCGGGCTCGCCTGCGAAACCATGAAGCCGGTGGTCGCGATCTATTCGACCTTCCTGCAGCGCGCCTACGACCAGCTGATCCACGACGTGGCGCTGCAGAACCTCGACGTGCTGTTCGCGATCGACCGTGCCGGACTGGTCGGCGAGGACGGCCCCACGCACGCCGGCAGCTTCGACCTGAGCTACCTGCGCTGCGTCCCGAACATGCTCGTGATGGCACCTTCGGACGAGAACGAAACCCGGCTGCTGCTGTCGACGGGCTTCGTGCATCAGGGGCCGGCGGCGGTGCGTTACCCGCGCGGCCAGGGCCCCGGAGCGACGATCGAACCCGGGCTGGACACGGTGCCGATCGGCAAGGGCGTGCTGCGCCGGCGTGGCCGCGACGTGGCGCTGCTTGCCTTCGGGTCGATGGTCACGCCGGCACTCGCCGCCGGCGCCGCGCTCGACGCCAGCGTGGCCGATATGCGCTTCGTGAAGCCGCTGGACGAGGAACTGATCCTCGACCTCGCGGCCAGTCACGCGCTGCTGGTCACCGTCGAGGAGAACGTGGTCGCCGGCGGTGCGGGCAGCGCGGTCGGCGAGTTCCTCGCCGACCGTGGAATCACGCTGCCGGTGCTGATGCTCGGGCTGCCGGACCGTTTCCTCGAGCACGGCAAGCCGGCGACGATGCTGCAGTCCGTGGGACTGGATGCCGAAGGCATCGAGCGATCGGTGCGCGAGCGACTCGCCGCGCTGCATCCTGCGCTGCCGGGGACCGTAGCGCAGGCGTCGGCCTGAACGCGGCCGCGACTCAGCCGCCCGGGTCTTCCTGCATCCAGTCTCCGAGCTTGCCGGGTCGACAAAACGGAACAGGCGTCGGTCGCACCAATCAGGCCTGGCCGCTATTCAGACGCAGCATCAGGGTCATCGGGTGCTGTGGCGATTCCTGAAAGCCGTAGTACGTATAGAACTGCTTGGCCCGCTCGTGGAGCGCATGAACCAGCAATGCGCGAACTCCGGTGTTCTGCGATACGGAGATGGCGCGATTCACCGCATCTTGCAGCATGGCAGCCCCCAGCGTGATCCCTTGCGACCGCCGATCCACCGCCAACCTGCCGAGCACCATGACGGGAACCGGGTCAGGCATATTGCGGCGAACCGAACTGGTTGCCACGTGATGAGCGACCGCACCAGCGGCCATGGCGTAGAAGCCACGCACCCGATTTTCTTCGTCAACGACCACAAAGGTTCGGCTGGCTCCGGTGACCTGGTTGTTCATCGCCCGGCGTTTCAGCCACTCATCCAGAGCAGGCTCGCCGCATTCGAAGTCGCCCAGCAGGTGCGCAGCAGCTAGGGGCTGCGGCGCGGATAGCTTCACGCTCATGCTGGATTGCTTTCCCACGGCGCTTTGGCGGCCATCAGACGCTCGAGACCCTCATTGGCCCGTGGCGGCGCGTCGAGCATAGCGGTGAACTGCTGGAATTTTTCCGCATCCAGCCCGAAGAACACCTGGTCGAGCAGCACGGATTGTGCGCGCTCGCAGGCAGCTTCGAGCATGAAGTCCGAACGGTTTTTGCCCAGCAGGCTGGCAGCGTGATCGATGAGATCCCGTTGCTCCGGCAAGGCGCGTAAATTGATGGCAGCGGCACGCATGGCGGCCTCCTCATGTATATGCAACACGTATACAAACACTAGGGGCGCGTGTAGCTGTTGTCAATACACCGCCTGATCTACCGGCCCAAAGGAGTTCACGGGGTTCGCTGAGGCGCTACATCAACATGGATCTGCTCCGAGAGCAGAAGAAGGAGGACGTGCGCAAGGCTGCATGATCAGAGGCCCCTTCCTGATCACCAAACTTGCACAACGTGAAGTACGCAACCGGGCCGGCCGAATCGCCTTGCGTCTTGCCGCGTATGCTTTTTGCCGTGTCGCATCATGCGCGCCGCCGCAGCGCGATACTGGACAATCGTTTCTCCGAGGGACGCGGGTGCTATGCTCCTCGCACACCCTGAACCGAGGAGCGGACCATGGCCATCGTGAAGACCAACGTGCTGGCCGGCGACGACGCGGGCAACGGCGTGGACGACAGCTTCGTGCTCGAGCTGCTGTGGGGCGCCACGCCGGCGCTGAGCGTCGACGGGCACACGCTCACCTATCCTTTTCCCGACGGTGACGTGAAGTTCGAATCCACGGCGGGCTTCACCGCGCCGTAGATCGGCACGATCACCGCGATACGCGGCCCCGACATCACCGTCACGGGTCTTCAGGTGGACGGATCGCGGATCCTGACGGCGCTGCGCGATGCCGATGCCGACGCGATCAACGCACTGCTCTGGGGCCGGGCCGACACCATGACAGGCAGCGCGGGCATCGACGCGGATCCGGCAACGGACGGGAACCAGGCATTCACCTACATCGGCGGAGAGTCCTTCGCGGCCGACGCGCCTGGCACGTTGCGCGTGGCCCCGGGCGTGGCCCCGGGCGTCGCCCCGAACACCGTCCTGGTGCAACTCAACACGGTCGCCGATGCGCAGTTCGAGCACCTGTTCGTGGTCGCGGCGCCCCAGGGGATCAGCGAGGCGATGTTCGTGCTGCAGGGCACGGGCAGACTCCTCAGCCGCCCGGGTCTTCCTGCATCCAGTGGCCCAGCTTGCCGGCCTTGGTCTCGAGATAGCGCGCGTTGTGCGGATTCTGGCCGGTGCGGATCGCGATGCGCTCGACGACCTTCACGCCCATGTCCTCGATCGCGGCCACCTTGCGCGGATTGTTCGTCATCAGACGCAGCGCACCGACCCGCAGGTGCCGCAGCATCGGGCGGCAGATGCTGTAATCGCGCAGGTCGGCGCCGAAACCGAGCTTCTCGTTGGCCTCGACGGTGTCGGCGCCCTGGTCCTGCAGGTGATAGGCGCGGATCTTGTTCAGCAATCCGATGCCCCGGCCTTCCTGGCGCAGGTAAAGCAGCGCGCCGCGACCCTCGCGTGCGATGCGCTCGAGCGCAGTGCGCAGCTGCGCCCCACAGTCGCAGCGCATGCTGAACAGCGCGTCACCGGTCAGGCATTCGGAATGGATGCGCGCGAGCACGGGTTCACCGTCGGCGACGTCACCCATCGTCAGGACCACGTGCTCCTTCTCGTTCTCGATGTCCTCGAAGCCGTGCATGTCGAACACGCCCCAGGGCGTGGGCAGGCGCGACGAGGCGATGTAGCGGATGGACACTGCACGCGGCTCCGGCCGACTGGAAGGGGGGCGATTCTAGCAGTCAAACGCCGGGGCCGGCCAACGACAGCTCATTTTTCGCCCAGATAGAGCACGCCATCCGCCTCGCGCATCGTCACGCGGCCCAGCCACGACATGCCGAGCAGCACGTCCACCGGAAAATCGCCCTCGACCACCGCCGCCGCCACGTGGCGCACCACGATGCCCGAGACCTCGACGCGTTCCAGCGTGACGGACCACGCAGGCACCACGCCGCCGGCGGTCTGCACCGCACCGCGGTCCCCGTGCAGCCGGTAGTCGATGCCGAGCCGGCGCGCCTCGCGCGCGTTCAGCGCGATCACGCTGGCGCCGGTGTCGACCAGCAGCCGCACCTGGCGACCGTTGATGGTTCCGGGAACCGCGTACTCGTTGCGCGCGCCACGGGCGATCGCGACCTCGCGCCGCTCGCGCGTGGCGAATCCCCCGGTACCAGCGCGCCCGGGCGTCAGCACGAGGCGGCGCCCATCGAACTCGACGATCGCCTCACGTGCGTTCGCGGCGAGCAGCCGGACGCCTTCGGGCGAGGTTTCGCCGACGCGCAGCACGCGCTGCGTACCGTCGATGGCGAGCAGGGCGCGCCCCTCGAACAGCGCGGCGGCGACCACCTGCGGCTGCGCGCTCGCCGTGGCCGCACCGAGCGTGAGCAACACCGCGAGCGTGCATGCCGCCGCCGTCCGACCATGCGCGAGCCAACATTTCATGAAGGCCTCAGTCATCCGCGAAGTGCCGGTAACCCGCGCGTCGCGGCACGAAGCCCGCGCACCGCGCCCCCTCGCCCGCCTCGACGCACCCGATGCGGGTGCACGCCACGCCGAGCTCCGCGGCGATCGCCTCGATCGCCGGCGCGCGCCCGGGCGCGGCCGTGAAGCACAGCTCGTAATCGTCACCGCCACCGAGCGCGAGCGACAGCGCATCGTCACGATCCGCGAGCGCCGCCAGCTCCGGCGCCAGCGGCAGCTGCCGCGGATCGAGCACCAGCGCAACCCGGCTGCGCTCGCCGATGTGCGCGGCGTCGGCGAGCAGTCCGTCGGAGACGTCGATCGCGGCGCTGGCCACGCCGCGCAGCGCGTTGCCGAGCGCGATGCGCGGCTCGGGCCTCAGGAACGTCCGCGCGGCCACCGTGCCGCAACTGCCCGCGAGCACGTGCCGCAGCCCGAGCGCGGCGAGTCCCGGCGCTCCGCTGACCCAGACCTCGTCGCCGGGACGCGCACCGCTGCGGCGCAACGCGCTGCCCGCCGCCGCGGCCCCGTGCACCTGGATCGTGATCGACAACGGACCGCTGGTGGTGTCACCACCGACCAAAGCGATGCCGAAGCGTTGCGCCAGCGTGGCGAGGGCACCGGCGAACGCGGCGAGCCAGTGCTCCTCGGTAGCCGGCAGCGTCAGCGCGAGGGTGAACCACAACGGGCGCGCGCCCATCGCGGCGAGGTCGCTGAGGTTCACCGCCAGTGCGCGGTACGCGATATGTGCCGGATCGAGTTCCCGGGGGAAATGCACGCCGGCGACCAGCGTGTCTATGGAAACCAGCAGCTCCTCGCCGGGAGGCGGGCGCAGGATCGCGCAATCATCGCCGACGCCGAGCACCACCCCTGGACTGCCCGGATACGCGAAGCGATCGCCGCTGAAGTAGCGTTCGATTGCCTCGAACTCGCCGAGCGCCACCGCGGGACCTCTAGCGCGAACGCGCGCTTTCCACCGGCCGCAGCTCGCGCGCGACGCGGTCGAGCACGGCGTTCACGAACTTGTGGCTCTCGGTGGCGCCGAACTTCTTCGCCAGCGCCACCGCTTCGTTGAGCACCACGCGGTAGGGCACGTCGGGCCGGCTCGCGAGCTCCCAGGCCGCGAGACGCAGCACCGCGCGCTCCACCGGACCGAGCTTCGCCAGCGCGATGTCGAGGTAGGGCTCGAGCGCGGCCTCCAGGTCACCGAGTTGCGCCGCGACCCCGTGCAGGATCTCGTGGAAGTACTCGCGGTCGGTGCCGCGGAAGTCGAAATCCTCGACGAACTGGCGTTCGATGTCGGCGATCGCGTTGGCGCTGATCGCCCACTGGTACAGCGCCTGCACGGCGTAGTGACGCGCCTTGCGGCGCGCGGCGGCGAGCTGGCGTCGTTCGTGGTCGGGCGCACCGGCACTCATCGCGCAGGCCTCCGGACGGAAGTCACAGCTGCGCCAGCAGGCTGACCATCTCGAGCGCCGACAGCGCCGCTTCCTCGCCCTTGTTACCGGCCTTGGTGCCGGCGCGTTCGATCGCCTGTTCGATGGTGTCGACGGTCAGCACGCCGAAGGCGACCGGAATGCCGGTCTGCAACGACACGCTCGCGATGCCCTTGGTGCATTCGCCGGCCACGTGCTCGAAATGCGGCGTGCCGCCACGAATCACGGCACCGAGCGCGATGATCGCGTCGTGGTTGCCGCTGCGCGCGACCTTCTGCACCACCAGCGGCAGTTCGAAGGCTCCGGGCGCACGCACCAGCGTGATCCGCCCGGGCGCCACGCCGTGGCGGCGCAGCGTGTCGAGGGCGCCCGCGATCAGGCTTTCGACCACGAAGCTGTTGAAGCGGCTTGCCACCAGCGCGAACCGCGCCTCGCCGGGCGCGAACACGCCTTCCACCGTCCTGATCGATTCCATGGGTCCGCCTTGCCGTGGGTATGCGAAAAGAGCGCCAATTCTGCCATCAAACGCGTATGGCGGCCATCGGCCGCCGCAGCTCAGCCCCCAACCGGGGCCCGATCCTCCAGCGACAGGATGAAGTCCCAGTGCGCCTGCGCCACCGGCATGACCGACAGCCGGTTGCCCTTGCGCAGCAGCGCCAGACCGTCGAGTTGCGCACAAGTCCTCAGTTCGGCGAGCGTGACCACGCGCGCCAACGGGCGCACGTATTTCACGTCGACCATGCACCAGCCCGGCCGCGCGGGATCGCTCGCGGGATCGAAGTGGGGATCGTCGGGGTCGAACGCGGTGTGATCGGGGTACGCCTCGCGCACCACCTCCACGATACCGACGATACCCGGCGTGGCGGTGTTCGAGTGGTAGAAGAACACCTGGTCGCCCACCTTCATCGCATCGCGCATCATGTTGCGTGCCTGGTAGTTGCGCACGCCGCTCCACGGCTCCGTTTGTCCGGGACGGTCGGCCAGGTCCTCGAAGGCGAACTCCCCGGGCTCGGACTTCATCAGCCAGTGGTTCATGCCGCACTCCTCGCGGGACGGACAGGATCGCCGCGCATTCAGTACTTCACGTGCTCGACGACCTCGAGTCCGAAGCCCGAGATCGCGCTGTAGCGCATCGGCGGCCCCATCAGGCGCATCCGACCCACCCCGAGCTGGCGCAGGATCTGCGACCCGACCCCGACCAGGTTCAGCGTGCTCGGCGACCGCGCGGCACCCGCGACGGCAACCTCACCGAGCGCGGCATTCACGCTCTCCAGCAGGTGCGCCTCCGTTTCCGGCTGCGCGAGCAGCACCAGTACGCCGGCGCCGTCGCGGTCGATGCGCTCCAGGCAGCGGCCGGCGTTCCAGTCGCGCGCGCTGTCCGGCACGTCGGTGCCCAGCACGTCGCGCAGCGCCGCGATCTGCTGCACCCGCACCAGCGCGGGCGTCTGCGGCTGCAGGGGCCCGCGGGTCAGCGCGAGATGCACCTGGCCGTCGTCGGCGTCGCGGAACACGTGCAGCCGGAACGGCCCCCACGCGGTATTCACCCCGCCCTCGCGGATGCGGTGCACGGTGGTCTCGTTGCTCAGGCGAAACTGGATCAGCCCGGCGATGGTGCCCACGGGCAGCCCGTGCCGATGCGCGAACGCGAGCAGCGCCTCGCCGGTGGCGAGCGTGCCGTCCTCGTTCAGCACGTCGACCATCACCGCCGCCGGCTCGAACCCGGCCAGCCGCGCCAGGTCGCACCCGCCCTCGGTGTGGCCGGCACGCTTCAGCACGCCGCCCGGCTCGGCGCGCAGCGGGAACACGTGCCCGGGCTGCACCACGTCACGCGGCTGCGCACCGCGCGCCACCGCCACCCGGATCGTGTGCGCCCGGTCGGCGGCCGAGATGCCGGTGCTGATGCCCTCGGCGGCCTCGATCGATACCGTGAAGCGGCTGGCGAACGGGCTTGGCGACCCGCCGACCATCGGCGGCAGCTGCAGCTGCGCGCAGCGTCCGGCGGTGAGTCCCAGGCAGACCAGCCCGCGCGCCTGGCGCACCATGAAATTGATCTTCTCCGCGCCGATGTCCTCGGCCGGTGCCAGCAGCACCCCGCCGAGACGCTCGTCGTCGTCATCGACCAGCACCACCATCTCGCCGCGGCGGAAGCTGTCGATCAGTTGTTGCGTGGTGTCGAAGTTCATGAGGCGTCGAATCCGTTACGGTGCAGGAACTCGCGGGTGATGCCGCCCGCCGCCGGCCGCGCCGCGGCGTCGCCGAGCAGCAGGCGCTCGAGGTAGCGCGCGATCACGTCGACCTCGAGGTTCACGCGCGAACCCGGGCGGTAGTCGCCGAAGATCGTCTCGCCGGCAGTCACCGGGATGATGTTCAGCTCGAACTCGGCACCGTCGACGCCGTTGACGGTGAGGCTGACACCGTCGACGCAGATCGAACCCTTGTGCGCGATATAGCGCGCCAGCGCCTGCGGCGCGCGCACGCGATAGCGGATCGAACGCCCGTCGGGCGCCAGCGAGACGATCTCGCCGACACCGTCGACGTGGCCGCTGACGATGTGGCCGCCGAGACGCTCGCCGACCGCCATCGCCTTCTCGAGGTTCACGCGCGCGCCCGCGGCCAGCGAGCCCAGCGTCGTGAGGCCCAGCGTCTCGAGCGACACGTCCGCCGCGTACCAGTCGGCGCCCCGATCGACGACCGTGAGGCAGACGCCGCTGGTGGCGATGCTGTCGCCGTGGCGCACGTCGTCCATCCCGAGCCGGCCGCTGCCGACGTGCAGGCGCACGTCGCCGCCGCGTCGCTCGATGCGGCGCACCTCGCCGATCGCCTGGATGATTCCCGTGAACATCGCTGCTCCTGTGCGTGAATCGAACGCGGACGCGGTCTCAACCCGCGTCAACGGTGGCGGTGATCCGCCAGTCCTCCCCGACCGCGGCGACGTCGGCGATCCGCAACACCACCTTGGCGTCCATGCTCGCCAGCGGCAGCTCGAACAGCGGCCGCGCCGTGCTGCCGAGCAAGGCGGGCGCCACGTAAAACACCAACTCGTCGGCCAGCCCGGCACGCAGCACCGCGCCCGCCAGCGTCGGACCGGCCTCGATCAGCACCTCGTTGCACTGCGCGGCGCCGAGGTGTCCGAGCAGCGCCGGCAGATCGATGCCTCCGGCTGCGTCCGTCAGGTGCAGCAGCGTGGCGCCGGCGGCCGCGAGCGCGCGTTCGCGCGCCGCGTCGGCCCCCGCGGTGACCACGATGGTCTCGCCGGACTGGCCCAGCACGCGCGCCGCCGGCGGCGTGCGTGCGCGCGAATCGACCACCACGCGCACCGGCTGGCGCACCTGCTCTTCCCCCGCGTGTTCCGCCGGCAGGCGCACGTCGAGGCGCGGATCGTCGTGCAGCACGGTGCCGATGCCAGTGACGATCGCGCAGCTGCGCGCACGCAGCCGTTGTACGTCGGCGCGCGCGGCGGGGCCGGTGATCCACTTGCTGCTGCCGTCGGCCATTGCGGTGCGCCCGTCGAGGCTCATCGCGAGCTTGACCCGCACCCACGGCAGACCGGTGCCCATCCGCTTGAAGAAGCCGGGGTTCAACGCCCGCGCCTCGCGGTCGAGCACACCGCAGCGCACCTCGATGCCGGCCGCGCGCAACTGCTCCAGCCCTCTGCCGGCGACCAGCGGGTTCGGGTCCGGCGTGGCGGCGACCACGCGCGCCACGCCCGCCTCGATCAGCGCCTCCGTACACGGCGGCGTGCGACCGTGATGGCTGCAAGGCTCCAGGCTCACGTAGGCGGTGGCGCCTGCCACCGGCTCCGCGGTCGTGTGCAACGCCGCGATTTCCGCGTGTTCGCAGCCGGCACGCCGGTGGAAGCCGCCGCCGATCACCCGCTCGCCGCGCGCGATCACGCAGCCCACCCGCGGGTTCGGCGCCGTCGTGTACAGTCCGCGGCGGGCCAGCGCGAGCGCCTGCGCCATGTGGCGCGTATCGATCACGTCCTGCGCGTTCATCGCCGCTCTCAGCCCGCCACGCCGGGTGCGGGCTCGCCCTGTTCCTCGGCCAGCCGTTCGATCTCGGCGCGGAACTCGTTCAGGTCCTGGAAACTGCGGTAGACCGAGGCGAAACGCACGAAAGCCACGTGGTCGACCGCCTTCAGCTGGCGCATGACCTCCTCGCCGACGACGCGCGACGCCACCTCGCGCTCGCCGGTGGCGATCAGGGCGCGCTTGATCTGGCTCAGCATGTGCTCGACGCGCTCGACGCTGACCGGACGCTTCTCGATCGCGCGCAGGATGCCCTGGCGCAGCTTGTCCTCGTGAAACGGCTCGCGCACCCCGCTCTGCTTGATGATCCGCGGCAGCATCAGCTCGGCCGTCTCGTAGGTCGTGAAGCGTTCGGAGCAGCCGAGGCACTCGCGACGGCGGCGCACCTGGTCACCATCGGCCACGAGCCGCGAATCGATGACCTTGGTGTCGGCCGCGGAACAGAACGGGCAGCGCATGAGCGGGAAACACGGGTGATGGCGAGGCGCGCATGGTAGCACAGGCCCTGCGCGCCGCCGCGTGGCGCGGGCATGATCCAGGCCATGCCCGCG
>CAUJIL010000091.1 GCA_963204845.1 Pseudomonadota bacterium
GGGCATCCATAGCAACCGCACCCCGGGCACCACCCGCCCGCCGATTATGAGTCGGGCAGTCAGGCTTGAGGCGTGTGCTGGAAAGGTATAATTTTTGCGCATGCGGACCTTCGAGTTCAATCCCGAGAAATGCCAAGCCAACCTCGTGAAGCACGGGATCGATTTCGCTCAGGCGCAGCAGTTGTGGGATGACCCTGGGATGATAGAAGTTCAGGCCAGGTCGACCGACGAACCGCGTTCCATCGTGATCGCTAAGTTGCAGGGCATGATGTGGTCAGCTGTGATCACGGTGAGGAGCGACTGCATCCGGATCATATCGGTGCGGCGATCCAGGCCAGCAGAGGTGACGTTGTATGAAAGCTAAGGAACTCGACGACAAATTCGACTCGGGCAAGGACGACATAGTCGATGATCTCGACCTGTCGACGCTGAAACGTCCCAATCAGGCGCAGCGCCGCGTGAACGTCGACTTCCCGGAATGGATGATCGCCTCGCTGGACAGAGAGGCGGCACGTCTGGGTGTGACGCGCCAATCCGTGATCAAGGTGTGGCTCGCAGAGCGCCTGGAAAGCACGTCGCGTGCAAGGTAGAAAAGTGGTGGGCCCAGCAGGACTTGAACCTGCGACCTGCCGATTATGAGTCGGACGCTCTGACCAACTGAGCTATGGGCCCGTAGCCGGCGCCGTGCCGCGCGTGTGGCGCGGCCGGCGGGGTGCGCGGAACGCGCCGCGCTTCAACTCTCGTCCAGGAAGCTGCGCAGGTGGTCCGAACGGCTCGGGTGGCGCAACTTGCGCAGTGCCTTGGCCTCGATCTGACGGATCCGCTCGCGCGTCACATCGAACTGCTTGCCGACCTCCTCCAGCGTGTGGTCGGTGTTCATGTCGATGCCGAAACGCATGCGCAGCACCTTCGCTTCGCGCGCCGTCAGGCCGGCGAGCACTTCGCGGGTCGCTTCGCGCAGCCCTTCGCCGGTGGCCGACTCGATCGGCGACGGGATCGACGAATCCTCGATGAAGTCGCCCAGATGCGAGTCCTCGTCGTCGCCAATCGGCGTCTCCATCGAGATCGGTTCCTTCGCGATCTTCAGCACCTTGCGAATCTTGTCCTCGGGCATGTCCATGCGCGCGCCGAGTTCCTCGGGGGTGGGCTCGCGGCCCATTTCCTGCAGCATCTGGCGCGAGATGCGGTTCAGCTTGTTGATCGTCTCGATCATGTGCACCGGGATGCGGATCGTGCGGGCCTGGTCCGCGATCGAGCGCGTGATCGCCTGGCGGATCCACCACGTCGCGTAGGTCGAGAACTTGTAGCCGCGGCGGTATTCGAACTTGTCGACCGCCTTCATCAGGCCGATGTTGCCCTCCTGGATCAGGTCCAGGAACTGCAGCCCGCGGTTGGTGTACTTCTTTGCGATCGAGATCACGAGGCGCAGGTTCGCCTCGACCATCTCTTTCTTCGCGCGCCGCGCGCGCGCCTCGCCGATCGACATGCGGCGATTGATTTCCTTGATCTCGCCGACCGGGATCCCGGCCTGCTGCTCGATCTCGAGGATCTTCTGCTGGATCTCCATGACCCGGTCGCGGACCTCGGCCATCTTCGCCGCGTACGGCTGCTTGCGCCGCGCGAGCTTTTCGGCCCACTTGTCGTTGGACTCGTTGCCGGGGAATTCCTTCAGGAACACCTGCTTCGGCACCCGTGCGTAGTTGACGCAGACGTTCATGATGGCACGCTCGTGCTCGCGCACCCGGTTGGCGGTGCTGCGCACGCGTTCGGTGAGCGGTTCGAACTGCCGCGGAGCGAGCTTGAAGAACTTGAACAGCTCGGCCGCCTTCTCGAGTTCTTTCTGTGCCTGCGTGCTGTCGCGGCCGTGCTTCTTGATCGCGCGTGCGGCCTTCACGTGCTGCTTGCGGAGTTCGTCGAAGCGTTGGCGTGCGAGCTCCGGGTCCGGCCCGCTCTCGACTTCATCGGTATCGCTGCTGTCCTCGCCGCCTTCCTCTTCCTCCTCGTCGCCAACCGCTGCCGCCTGCGCCTTCTTGCCGAGTCCTGGCTTGCCGGCATGCTCGACCGGCGTGGCCGCCGGCACGTCGTCGGCTGGCTCGAGGTACCCGGTCAGCACGTCCGAGAGACGGCGCTCCTCGGTCGCGACGAGGTCGTATTCGCCGAGCACCTGGTCCACCACGCCGGGCAGCCAGGCAACGGCCGCCATCGTTTCGCGGATGCCTTCCTCGATGCGCTTGGCGATCTGGATCTCGCCCTCGCGGGTCAGCAGCTCCACCGTTCCCATTTCGCGCATGTACATGCGAACCGGATCGGTGGTGCGACCGGCTTCGGACTCCACCGCGGTCAGCGCGGCGACCGCGTCCTCGGCGATTTCGTCGGCCGAGGTGTCGCCGCTGGTGAGCAGCAGCGCTTCGGCGTCGGGAGCTTCCTCGAAGACCTGGATGCCGAGGTCGTTGATCATCTGGATGATCTCTTCGACCTGGTCCGGATCCGAGATGTCTTCGGGCAGGTGATCGTTCACCTCGGCGTAGGTCAGATAATTCTGTTCCTTCGCCTTCGCGATGAGATCCTTTAGGCGTGACTGCTGGGATGGAACCGACATTCGATATCCTGCAAGAGTATCAGGGGCGCGGAGGGAGCTAGCCGCCCATTATAGTGAAGAAGCCACGCCCGGCTCTACGCAAAAATTGCGTGCCTGGCAACCATTTTCCCCGCGCTGCGACTCCCCGAAGGGTAGTGCAGGCTCACTTCTTTGTCGCCTTCAGCAGCTCCAGGTACTGCGCCTTCTGCGCCAGGCTCAGCTCGGCGAACGGGATGCGCCCCAGTTCGCTCAGCCGCTGGGTCGCGTCCTGGCGGGTGGCGCAGTGCAGCAGGTGCCCCATCAGGTCGCGGAACTCCTGTTCGACATCGGCGCCCGGCACAAGGTTCTCGGCGGCGAGTCGCGCCAGCAACTCGCCCTCGGGGGTGTCGTACCAGTAGCCGAGCAGTACGCCCAGGCTGGGCCGGGGCGTGGCGCGCAGACGCTCCACGACCTGGCGGAACAGCGGCAGGTCGGGTTCGTCCAGCCCGGCGAGGCGCTCGTCGCCGGGAACATGGGCGAGCAGCGCGGGGTTCTGCAACAGCAGCCGGATCGCGTTGCGCACCGATCCGGGTACCCGGCGCGTGCCCTGTGGTGGCGTCGGGCGCCGCGAAGTCGGCGTGACCTCCGGCACCGGTGCTTCCTCACGAGCCGCACTGGCCGGTTTCGGCGTCCCGGCGGCGCGCGGCAACTGCGCGGTCGAGACGCCAATACGCGCCGCCAGCGCGTTGCGCAGCAGTTCGCGGAACACCGTTCCGGGGATACGTTCGATCGCCGGCAGCAGGGCCTTGCTGAGTGCCGCGCGCCCGTCCATCGTCTCGAGGTCGATGCCGCGGGCGTGGTGTTCGAACAGATAGGCCGACAACGGGATCGCTCCAGTCACCAGTTCACGGAATGCATCGCCCCCGATACGACGCACGAGGCTGTCCGGATCCTCGCCCTCGGGCAGGAACAGGAACGCGGCCTGCCGGCCGTCATGCATGAACGCCAGCGCGATGTCGAGCGCGCGCGCCGCCGCGCGTCGTCCGGCGTCGTCACCGTCGAAGCAGAACACCACGCGCGGGGTATAGCGGTAGAGCCGCTGCAGATGCGTCGGCGTGAGCGCGGTGCCCAGCGTGCCGGTGGCGTTGTCGACGCCGTGCTGCGCCAGCATCACCACGTCCATGTAGCCCTCGACGACCAGCACGCTGTCCAGCTGGCGGACGGCCTGGCGTGCCTCGAACAGCCCGTAGAGTTCCTGACCCTTGTGAAACAGCGCGGTTTCCGGCGAATTCAGGTACTTCGGCTTCTCGTCGCCGAGCACGCGTCCGCCGAACGCCACGGTGCGCCCGCGGTTGTCGCGGATCGGGAACATGATCCGGTGACGGAAGCGGTCGTACGGGCTGCCGTCGTCGCGGGTCACCAGCAGCCCGGCGTCGAGCAGCAGCTTGCGGTCGGCTTCCGTCGTGCCGAGTACGCCGAGCAGGTTCTCCCAGCCGGGCGGAGCGAAGCCGATGCCGAAGCGCTCCAGCGTGCCGTCGCTGACGCCGCGTCCCGCCAGGTACTGCCTGGCCTCCACGGCCTGGGGGTGCGAGTCCAACTGCGCGCGGAACCATTTCGCGGCGGCCTCGATGCGCACCGCGAGTTCCGCCTGGCGGGGTGAGGCGCGCGGTGCCGATCCTTCACGTGGCACCTCGACGCCGGCCAGCGCGGCAAGCTTCTCCACCGCGGCCGGGAAGTCCAGTCGCTCGTATTCCATCAGGAAGCCGATCGCGTTGCCGCCTGCGCCGCAGCCGAAGCAGTAGTAGAACTGGCGCTCCGGACTGACGCTGAACGAAGGGGACTTCTCGGAGTGGAACGGGCAGAGTGCCGAATAGTTCTTGCCCGACTTGCGCAGATTCACGCGCGTGTCGATCACATCGACGATGTCCACCCGTTCGAGCAGGTCGTCGATGAATTGCTGGGGGATTCTTCCTGACATCGGCCCTCGCGCGGGTGGGGCGCGCTCATCGTAGCCGAACCGGCGGGGCCTCGCCCGTCGCGCCGGCGGCGCGGTTCAGCCGAGCCGGGTCTTGATGCGCTGGCTGACCAGCCCCATGTCGGCGCGGCCCTGGACCTTGGGCTTCAGGATCGCCATCACGCGGCCCATGTCTTTCATCGAGGTGGCGCTGCTCTCGCGTACCGCCGCATCGATCAGTGCCTCGAGTTCGGGGGCGTCCAGCGGCTGCGGCATGAAGTCCTGGATCACCGCGACTTCCCCGGCCTCGATCTCGACCAGGTCCTCGCGGCCAGCGGCACGGAACTGCTGGATCGAGTCGCGTCGTTGTTTGAGCATGCGGTCGAGGATCACGAGCACGCGTGCGTCGTCGACCTCGATGCGTTCGTCGACCTCGAAGCGCTTGATCTCGGACTGGATCAGGCGGATCGCACCGAGGCGTGCCTTCTCGTGCGCCCGCATCGCGGCCTTCATCGCCTCGGTGATGCGGGCTTTCAGCGTGGCTTCGCTCATCGGACGCTCGCGTCCCGCAACCGGGGCGCGATCAGTACATGCGCTGCTGGCGGCGTGCCTCGCGGCTCACCTTCTTCAGGTGGCGCTTCACGGCAGCGGCGGCCTTGCGCTTGCGGACCCAGGTGGGCTTCTCGTAGAACTCGCGGCGGCGCACTTCGGCGAGCACGCCGGCTTTTTCGCAGGAACGCTTGAAACGGCGCAGAGCCACGTCGAACGGCTCGTTGTCTTTGACCTTGATGGACGGCATTCGGTACCTACCGGACGGTTGTTCGGAACTCGTTCTGTCACCGCAGGCGGCCCAAAGTGGCGTGCGGGGCGCCGAATTCTAAAGGCATCCCCGGCGGATTGCAAAACCCGGGGCGTGGGCATTATTGCCGGGCGGCGCGCGCCGGTGGACGGTGCCGGGTATCATCGACCCATGCGCGTACTCGGAATCGAGACATCCTGCGACGAAACCGGCCTCGCGGTCTACGACTCGGAGCGCGGACTGCTGGCGCACGTGCTGCACAGCCAGGTCGCGCTGCACGCCGAGTACGGCGGCGTGGTGCCGGAGCTGGCATCGCGGGATCACGTGCGGCGCACGCTGCCGTTGCTGCATCGCGTACTGCACGCCGCGGCCTGCGAGCCGGGGCATATCGACGCGCTCGCCTACACCGCCGGCCCCGGACTGCTGGGCGCGCTGCTGGTGGGCGGGTGCATCGCGCGTTCGCTGGCGTTCGCCTGGGGCGTGCCGGCGATCGGCGTGCACCACATGGAGGCGCACCTGCTCGCACCGATGCTCGAGGAGCAGCGGCCGGTATTCCCGTTCGTCGCGCTGCTGGTCTCCGGCGGCCACACGCAGCTGGTGCTGGTCGAGCGGATCGGCTGTTACCGGATCCTCGGCGAGTCGCTCGACGATGCGGCCGGCGAGGCCTTCGACAAGGTCGCGAAGATGCTCGGGCTCGACTATCCGGGCGGCCCGCGGCTGGCCGAACTGGCCGCCGGCGGCTCGCCCGGACGCTTCGCGCTGCCGCGGCCGATGACCACGCGCGCCGGGCTCGACTTCAGCTTCAGCGGGCTCAAGACCGCGGTCGGGACCGTGCTGCGTCAGTTGCAGTCCGGGCCGGGCGGGCTGGCACCCGGCGATCGCGCGGATCTCGCCGCCTCGTTCCAGCAGGCGGTGATCGATACGCTCGTGATCAAGTGCCGGCGCGCGCTCGATGTGACGGGGTTGCGGCAGCTCGTGCTCGCCGGGGGCGTGAGCGCCAACCGCGAGTTGCGCGAACGCCTGCGCGTCGAGGCGAGCACGCACGACTGGGAGGTGTTCTATCCGCGCGCGGAATTCTGCACCGACAACGGCGCGATGATCGCCTACGCCGGCTGCCAGCGGCTGCTCGCGGGCGAGCACGACGACCTCGCGGTCCGTGCGCTGGCGCGCTGGCCGATGGACACGCTCGCGCCGGTGCCCTGAGGGAGGCGAACTGCGATGAGCGACATCGTCTACATCCACGGACTGCGCGTCGAGGCGGTGATCGGGATCCATGCCTGGGAGCGGCACGTGCGCCAGGAGCTCGTGATCGATCTCGAGATGGCCTGGGACACCGCGCGCGCCGCGCGCTCCGACGCGATCGACGACGCGCTGGACTACCAGCACGTGGCCGAGCGCGTGAGCGTACTGGTCGCCGGGCAGTCCTGTGGACTCGTGGAGACGCTGGCCGAGCGGATTGCGCAGGCGCTGCGGGCCGAGTACGGCCTGCCGTGGCTGCGGGTGAAGATCGGCAAACCCGGTGCGGTACCGGCGGCGCGCGACGTCGGCGTGATCATCGAGCGCGGCACCCGGCCGGCGTCGACGGCCGGCTAGCGTTGGCGACTTGCCGACTTGCCGGCGGGTCGGCAGGCAGGCGGATGTGTGACGCGCGTGTCTCAGGCGGTGTCGGCCAGCGCCGCGGCGATCGCGTGGCAGCGCCGCTCGTGCAGGTCGCGCGCGATCTGCTCGCCGCGCAGGCCGCGCGCCAGCGACGCCGCCGCATCGACCGTGAGCGCCGCCGCGCGCGCGCGGCGCAGCCGCTCGGGGCCCGGGTACGCGCAGTCCTCGCGGCCGCCACGGCCCCGCGCATCGGCATCGCAGGCTGCCAGGAAGTCCTCGAAGCGTTCCCCCTGGCGCAGCGCATCCAGGTCTTCGAGCAGCGTGAGCAGCGTCGCCGCGCGCATCTCCGCGGCGCGGTGGCAACGCGTGTGGTGCAGGCACACCAGCAGCGCCAGCTCACGCCACGCGGCCGGAACGCGCAGCCGTGCACACAGCGCGCGCACCGCCGCCGCCCCCAATTTCTCGTGCCCCGTGTGCGAAGGCCAGCCTTCGCGAGGCGTCAGGGCCTTGCCGAGGTCGTGCACCAGCACCGCGAAGCGCGCGGGCGTCGACAGCGCGCGCTGCGCCGCCATCCGCAGCGCGAGCAGTACGTGTTCGCCGGTGTCGATCTCGGGGTGATAGAGCGCCGGCTGCGGCACGCCGAACAGTGCGTCCACCTCGGGCAGCACCGTGGCCAGCGCTCCGCAGGCGCGCAGTGTGCGCACGAATTCCTGCGGCGCGGCCTCGGCGAGCGCGCGCCGCGTCTCGGCCCAGACGCGCTCGGCCACCAGATGCGCCAGTTCACCGCTGGACACGATCTCGCGCATCAGCGCGAGCGTCTGCGGATGCACGCTGAAACCAAGCGGCGCGAAGCGCGCCATGAACCGTGCGACGCGCAGTACGCGCAGCGGGTCTTCCGTGAACGCTGCCGACACGTGGCGCAGCACGCGCGCACGCAAGTCGCGCGCGCCGCCCCACGGATCGATCAGGCGGCCGTCGGCGTCCATCGCCATCGCATTGATGCTGAGGTCGCGCCGCGCCAGGTCTTCCTCGAGTGACACCGAGCCGTCGCTCTCGACGCTGAAGCCCCGGTAGCCGTGGCCGCTCTTGCGTTCGCGGCGCGCCAGCGCGTATTCCTCTGCGGTCTGCGGATGCAGGAACACCGGAAAGTCGCGGCCGACGCGGCGGTAGCCGCGCGCGAGCATCTGCTCGGCGGTCGCGCCGACGACGACCCAGTCGCGTTCGGTGACCGCAAGACCGAGCAGGGAGTCGCGGACCGCGCCGCCGACCAGGAAAACGCGCACGCTTGTCGCCCGTGGATGAAGGAGGAAACACCGACAGTCTAGCAAGTCGTCCCGCGGCGCCGTGCCTCAGCAGTCGCAGTGGAACAGCCGGCCGTCCTCGAGGCGCAGCGCCCGTAGCCGCCCGCCCCACACGCAGCCGGTATCGAGGGCGTGCACCCCGGGCACGCCCGGCTCGCCTTCCAGCGCGGCCCAGTGGCCGAAGACGACCGGGGTGGCGGCGCTGCGCCGCCCGGGGTAGGTGAACCACGGCGCGAAGCCCGGATTGGCGTCCTCCGGCTTGCCCTTGTTGTCGAGATCGAGCCGGCCGTCGGGCGAGCAGAAACGCATGCGGGTCAGGTAGTTCGTGATCAGACGCAGGCGCTCGACGCCCGTCAGCGTCTCGTCCCAGGTGTCGGGGACGTTGCCGTACATGTGGTGCAGGAACTCCCCGTAGCGCGGTCCGCGCAGCGTGCGCTCCACTTCCAGCGCCAGCGCCACCGCCTGGTCGGCGTCCCACTGCGGCGGGATGCCGGCGTGCACCATCAGGTGCGGGTAGCCCGGCTCACGATGCACCAGCGGGCAGGCGCGCAGCCACGCGAGCAGCGGTTCGCGGTCCGGCGCCTCGAGGACGGCGTTCAGCGAATCCTTGCGCGTGGGCTTGCGCACGCCGTCGGCCACCGCGAGCAGGTGCAGGTCGTGGTTGCCGAGCACGGTGACCGCGCGCTCGCCCAGCGCGTGCACGAAGCGCAGCACCGCGAGCGAGTCGGGGCCGCGGTTGACCAGGTCGCCGGCGAACCAGAGGCGGTCCGCGGCCGGGTCGAAGCGCAGCGCTTCGAGCAGGCGCTGCAGCGGCTCGAAGCAGCCCTGCACGTCGCCGATCGCGTAGGTGGCCATCAGGCGTGCTCCGGCGCGGCGCGCGAGGCCGCGTTCGCAATGGCGACGAACTCCGCGACGTGCAGTGTTTCCGGCCGTCGCGACGGGTCGATTCCCAGCTGCTGCAGCGCGGTGGCATCGAGCACGGCCGACAGCGCGTTGCGCAGCGTCTTGCGGCGCTGGCCGAAGGCTTCCCGGACCACCTTGGCGAGCATGCGGTAGTCGTCGGCGCGGCCGTGCACGAAGGGCTGCGGCAGCAGCCGCACCACCGCCGAGACCACGCGCGGCGGCGGGTCGAAGGCGTGTGGGGGCACGTCGAACAGCGGTTGCACGAGGCAGCGGTACTGCACCATCACGCCGAGGCGGCCGTAGTCGGCCGACCCCGGCTCCGCCGCCAGCCGTGCCACCACCTCGCGCTGCAGCATGAAATGCATGTCGTGGATGCACTCGTCCTGCGCGAGCAGGTGGAACAGCAGCGGGGTCGAGATGTTGTACGGCAGGTTGCCGACGATGCGCAGCCCACCGGCGTCCGGCGCCAGCGCGCGGAAGTCGAAGCCGAGCGCGTCGGCCGCGTGCACCGATAGCCGCTCGCTGGCCTGTGCCTGCCAGCGCGCGACGAGGTCGCGGTCGAGTTCGACCAGGTGCAGGCGTGCTCCGCTCGCGATCAGCGGGCGCGTCAGCGCGCCGAGGCCGGGGCCGATCTCGGCGATCGTCTCCGTGGCCCGGGGAGCGATCGCGCGCACGATGCGGTCGATCACGTGCCGGTCGACCAGGAAGTTCTGGCCGAAGCGCTTGCGCGGGCGGTGCGCCCGGCCGGGGTGGCGCATCAGCGTGCGCCCGCGGCGCGAGCGCGCACCATCTCGCGTGCGGTCCGCAGCGCGCAGCGCAGACTGCCCGTGTCGGCCGTGCCGCTGCCCGCGAGATCGAGTGCGGTGCCGTGATCGACCGAGGTACGCACGATCGGCAAGCCGAGCGTGATGTTCACGGACTGGCCGAAGCCGAGGTGTTTCAGCACCGGCAGGCCCTGGTCGTGGTACATCGCGAGCACCGCGTCGGTCGTGCGCAGCTGCGCGGGCGTGAACAGCGTGTCGGCGGGCAGCGGACCAACAAGATCCATGCCCTCGGCGCGCAGCGCCTCCAGCACCGGCGTGATCACCTCGATCTCCTCGCGCCCGAGGTGCCCGCCTTCGCCGGCGTGCGGGTTCAGCCCGGCGACCAGCACGCGCGGGCGCGCGATCCCGAACTGCTGACGCAGGTCGTGGTGCAGGATGCGCAGTACCTCCTCGAGCAGTGCGTGCGTGATCAGCGCCGGCACCGCGCGCAGTGGCACGTGCGTGGTCACCAGCGCCACGCGCAGTCCGGGCGCGGCCAGCATCATCACCACGCGCGGCGTGCCGGTCGCGGCTGCCAGAAACTCGGTGTGGCCGGTGAACGCAATGCCGGCCTCGTTGATCACGCCCTTGTGCACCGGGCCGGTCACCAGCGCCGCGAAGCGCCCCTGCACGCAGCCGTCGACCGCCGCCTGCAGCGTGGCGACGACGCCGGCGGCATTGGCTGGATCGGGCCGCCCGGGCGTGACCGCACGCGCCAGCGGCACCGGCAGCACGCGCAGCGTGCGTGGCGGCGAGGGCAGGGGATCGGGCGGCAGCAGTTCGAGCCGCAGGCCGAGCAGCCGCGCACGCTCGGCGAGCATCCGCGGGTCGGCGATCGCGACCAGCGGGAAGTCGAATCCTTCCTGCGCCAGCGCCAGCACGAGCTCCGGCCCGACCCCGGCCGGCTCGCCCGGGGTCAGCGCGATCGGCAAGGCGCCCGGCTCAGATCTTGATCTCGACAAAGGCCTCGTCCCGGATCTTCTGCAACCAGCTGTTCAGCTCGTCGTCGTATTTCTGGCCGAAGAGGATGTTGCGCGCCTGGTTGCGGCGCATCTCGTCGCTGAGATCCTCGGTGCGCCGCTCCTCGACCCGCAGCACGTGCCAGCCGAAATTGCTGCGAAACGGCGCGCTGAGCTCGCCGGCGCCGGTCTGGTCCATGACCTGCTCGAACTCCGGCACCATCTGGCCCGGGTTGGTCCAGCCCAGATCGCCGCCCTCGAGCGCCGACCCGATGTCCTCGGAGAACTCGCGCGCGAGCTTCGCGAAGTCTTCCCCCGCGGCGGCCCGGTCGCGCAGGCTCTGCGCGAGCTCGCGCGCCTGCTCGTCGCTGCGGATCTCCGACGGCTTGACCAGGATGTGTCGCACGCGGGTCTGTTGCGTCATCTCTTCGCCGCCGCCGCGCTTCTCGAACAGCTTCACGAGGTGCAGTCCGCTCGGGCTGCGCACCGGCTCGGAGATCGCGCCGACGGCGAGCGCGGGCACGGTCTCGCTGAACACGCTGGGCAGGTCGCTCGCGAGGCGCCAGCCGAGGTCACCGCCGGTCAGCGCGTGGCGCGAGGTATCGGGCGCGCGCACGAAGCGCTCGAAGGCGTCGCCGCCGGTGAGCCGCTCGCGCAGGCTCTGCATGTACGCGCTCGCGGCGCGCTCGTCCTCGAGCGTGGCGTCCTTGGGCAGCGGCAGCAGCAGGTGCCCGATGTGGTAGACCGCCGCGGTGCGCTTCTGGCCTTCCTCGGAGGCGAGGAAGTCGTCAACCTCGCGCTCCGTGACCTGCACCCGGCTGCGCACGTTGCCCTGCTGCACGCGCGACAGGATCATTTCCTGGCGCACTTGCTCGCGCACCGCGGCGTAGGAGCCGCCGTCGGCCTCGACGCGCGCGCGGAACTGCTCCAGGCTCATGCCGTTCTGGCGCGCCATGCCGTTCATCGCCTCGTTCAGCTGTTCGTCGCTGATGCGCACGCCGGCGCGCTCGCCCATGCGCAGCTGGATGTGCTCGAGCACGAGCCGGTCGAGCACCTGCCGTGCCACCACTTCCTGGGGCGGCTGCTCGATGTTCTGCCGCCCGATGTTCTCCATCACCTGGCGTAGCCGGTTCTGGTACTCGCTGGCGAGGATGATGTCGTCGTCGACGATCGCCACCACCCGATCCAGCGGCTGTACCTGCGCCAGCGCGCCGGCGCTCACGCCCAGCCAGCACAGCAACGCCGCCAGGGCGGCGCGCAGCCGCTTCGTTCCCGAGTTCGTGTCAGTATGCAAGACCGCCTGCCTCCCGTCGTTCGCCAAAACCGAAGATGCTGTTCTGCAGCAACTGGTCGATGTCCTTGCCCAGTCCACCCAGTCCGCGCAGCACGAACTGGAGGTAGAACCCGTAGTCGCGCCCCTCGTCCCAGTCGAGCCCTTCCTGGTAGACCATGCGCACGGCCCAACAGCACGCGCTGTACTCGAGCCCCGCCAGCGCTTCCAGGTTCTGGTCGTTCGTGAAGTCGTACTGGTAGCGCGCGAAGACGCGCCAGTTGCCGGCGACCGGCACTGCGGCGGACACGTCGGCCTGGTCGATGTTCTCGTCGATCGGCCGGCCCGCCACGTCGAAGGACTGCTGCTCGCGCCGGTACCGGTAGCCGACATTGAACACGGTGTCCGCGAGCGGGCTCCAGTGCATCAGCACGCCGCCCTCGTCGATGCGCTCGCTGCGGGTGTCCCACAGCGTGGTGCTGCTCAGCCACAGCGCCTGCGAGGGCTGCACCTGCACCTCGGCGGCGATCTGCGAGCTCGATGCGAGCGGGTCGGTGGCCGCGTCGCGGTTCACCGGCAGCACGCCGGGCAGCGGCTGCGGCCCGCGGCAGCCGGGCTTGTCGCTGGTGCGCACCGAGCCGTCGCAGACCGTCACGCGCCGATCCTCGAAATAGAATATCTGGCCGATGCTCGCGGTCAGCAGTTCGCGGCCATCGTCGGCGGCGATCAGCCGCGAGGTCACGCTCAGCGATGCCTGGTCGGCGTCGGCGATGCGGTCGTGGCCGCTGAAGCGCGTGTGGCGGAACAGCTGGTTGAACGTGAACGTCAGGTCGGACGAGTCGAAGTTCGGTACGTCGCCGTGGTCCTCGTGGTCTACCCACAGGTAGAAGATCCGCGGTTCCAGCGTCTGTACGAAACCGCGGCCGAACAGCTGCGTGTCGCGCTCCAGGAAATAGCCGCTGTCGAGGCTCGCCATCGGCGCCGCCACCGCTGGCGAGTCACCGCCGTAGGCCTGTTCGTCGAGCCGGTAGCCGATCATCTGGTAGCCGAGCGTGGGGCGCAGGAACAATGCGGTCCACTCCATCGGGAACGCGATGCGCGGCTCGAGGTACAGGCGTTCGCCGGTCAGCGCGCTCGGGTCCTGGTGGTCGAACACGGTCATCTCGCCGCCGAGGCTGTAGTCGAACGCGAACGGCTCCCCGCTCAGCGCACGGTCGAGCTGCAGCCGCGGCCGCATGCGGTACGGCTCGGTCAGTTCGGGGTCGAGCAGCTGGTATTGCTGTACGGTCGCGCCGAGCCGCCAGCGCTCGCCGAACCGGTAGGCAACCTGCCCCACCTGCGACAGGTGCGTCGAGCGCTTGACGTCGAGGCCGGTCGAGCTCAGGTCGCGCAGGTAGTCCTCGTCGCTCACCTCGGTGTAGCTGATGAGTGTGAGCATGCCCGGCAGCGGGGACCCGGCATGCTCCAGCCCTGCGATCCAGCGGTCGCGGTCGGCCTGGTCGTCATTGCCGAGGAAGGCGCCGTTGGCGCTCCACTGGCTCCAGCGGTTCAGGTAGCGGACCTCGCCGCCGAGCAGCGTGCCACGATCGGCCGTGTAGCGCGGCACCAGCGTGGCGTCGTAGTTCGGCGCGAGGTTGAAGTAGTACGGCACCGTGAAGTCGAGACCGTTGCGCGAGGAACTGGTCACCGAAGGCCACAGCAGGCCGCTCATGCGGCGGTCGTCGATCGGAAAGCGCAGGTACGGCGTGTACAGCACCGGTATGCCGCCGACCTCGAGGCGCGCATTGCGGGCCGTGCCCTGGCCGCGCTCGCGGTCGAGGTGCAGCGTGTCGGCTGCGAGCTGCCAGTCGTCGCGCCCTGGCTCGCACTGGGTGTAGACGGTCTCGGTGAGGTCGAGGCTGCCGTCGGTGTTGCGCCGTGCCAGCGCCGCCTCGCCGCGCGCGTGCTCGGCGTGCATCACGAAGCGCGCCGCGCGCACCTCGCCGGCGTTGCGCGCGGTGTCCAGCGAGGCCGAATCGCCGCGCACCAGCAGCCCCGGTTCGCGGTACTGCACGTGGCCGCTGATGTCGATGCGCTCCTCGGACCGCAGGTACGTCGCGCGGTCGGCCCGCATGCGCCGGTCGTCCTGGCGCAGTGACACGTCGCCCGCGAAACTGGCCGTCTCGGGATCCTGTCGCAGTTCCGATTCGGCGGCGTAGGCGTGGATGGTGCCGAGCACCGTCGTGTCCAGCCCCGCATCGTCGAGCGGCGGCTCCACGTAGGCGCCTTCGCACTGCGCCGACAACGCGGAGCGCTGTTCCGGGCTGAGGCGCTCGAAGCTGACCCAGTCCATCGAGTGCGCGCGCGTGCCGGTATCGGCCCCGGTGCGCCGTTCGGCCGGCCCGGCCGGCCGCGCCGCGCGCGGGGTCGCCGCCGGCAGGCGGGCGTCCGTCGCCCCCGCAGCGGCGGGCACGCAGTTCCAGCCACCGCCGGCGCCCGCGCCACAGTTCCACTCGCCGTCGCCCGCGCTCGCCGCCCCGGCGGCGAGCGCGGCGCAGATTCCCGCGATCATGCAGGGCAGAAGGAGAAGACGCTGGTTCTGCATTCGGTCGGGATCCGGTCCTCGGAGGGATTGGCCGCCGCGTCGCGGACCTTTTCGTTTGCGGCATGGCGTGGATAATGCACCACGCCCCGGCCAAGGCCCGCATTATAGCGGCATCGCGCCGCGTGGATCGACTGGCGGCACGCGCCCGGCGCGTGCGACCGCCGCCCCCCTGTGGTGAACTGCGGAGAAGCGGATCGGCGATGGATGCCTTGCTGCGCTGGTGCGCGAATCGGGTCGATGCGCTGCCGGGCGAGGCCCTGCGGCTGGTTCCGGTGGCCGGGGACGCGAGCTTCCGCCGCTATTTTCGCCTCGCGGGCTGTGCCCCGACGCGTATCGCGGTGTTCGCCCCGCCCGACAAGGAGCGCAACCTCGAGTTCACGCACATCGCGGCGCTGCTGCGCGCCTCCGGGGTGCACGCGCCGCAGGTGCTGGCACACGCGGCCGCCGAGGGTTTCCTGCTGCTCGAGGACCTCGGTGACACGCTGCTGCTCGGCGCGCTCGACGAAACCCGTGTCGATGCGCTGTACGCGCGCGCTCTGGACACGCTGCTGCACGTGCAGGCGGCCGCCACCACGCACAATGGCTGGCCGCTGCCGCCGTATTCGGCGGCGCTGCTGGAACAGGAGCTGGCGCTGTTTCCGCACTGGTACCTGGAAAAGCTGCTCGGCATCACGCCGGACGCCGTCGAACAGGCCTTGCTGCGCACCCTGTTCGACCGGCTGATCGCCAGCGCGCTCGAGCAGCCGCAGGTCCTGGTGCACCGCGACTACCACTCACGCAATCTGATGCTGCTGCCCGGGACCGGGATCGGGGTGATCGATTTCCAGGACGCGGTGGTCGGCCCGCTGACCTACGACCTGGTATCGCTGCTGCGCGACTGCTACGTGGCGTGGCCACCCGAGCGCGTGACGGGCTGGGCGCGGGATTTCGCGACGCGCGCGCGCGTGGCCGGCACGCTGCCGGCGGCGGTCTCCACGGAAACCTTCCTGCGCTGGTTCGACTGGATGGGGCTGCAGCGGCACCTCAAGGTACTCGGCATCTTCGCGCGGCTGTGGCTGCGTGACGCCAAGCCCGGCTACCTGCGCGACCTGCCGCTGGTGATGCGCTACACGCTCGAGGTGGCGCTGGCGCATCCCGCGACGGCCGATTTCGGGCGCTGGTTCGCCGCGCGCGTGCTGCCGGTGGCGCGCACGCAGGACTGGTACCGCGACACATGAAGGCGATGATCCTCGCCGCCGGACTCGGCACGCGGCTGCGCCCGCTGACGCAGCGCACGCCGAAACCGCTGTTGCCGCTCGCCGGCAAACCGATGATCGGCTACCACGTCGAGGCGCTGGTCGCCGCCGGCGTGCGCGAACTGGTGATCAACGTCTCGTGGCTCGGCGAACGGATCGAGCAGGCGCTCGGCGACGGCAGCGCGTTCGGCGCGCGCATCGACTTCAGCCGCGAGCCGGGCACGCCGCTCGACACCGGCGGCGGCATCCGCCGCGCGCTGCCGCTGCTCGGCGCCGATCCGTTCCTGCTCGTCGCCGGCGACATCTGGACGGACTACCCGCTGCAGCGCCTGGCGGGGATCCGGCTGGGGCCGTCCAGCCTCGGGCACCTGGTGCTGGTGCCCAACCCGCCGCAGCATGCCGCGGGGGACTTCAGTCTCGATGCAACCGGCCGGGTCGGGCTGGCTGCCGACGCGAGGCGCTGCACCTACGCGGGCGTGGCGCTGATTTCCCCCGCGCTGCTCGACGGCTGGGACGACGAGGTCTTCCCGCTGCGCGAGCCGCTCCGGCGCGCGGCCGGCGCCGGGCTGCTCGACGGCGAACTGTGGAGCGGTGACTGGGAGGACGTGGGCACGCCCGAACGCTACGAGGCGCTCAATCGGCGTCTGCTGGGGCGGCGGACGGAGGCGCCAGCGTAGCGAGCCAGCCGCGCACGCGCCGCGTGAGCAGCGTCTCGACGCCGAACGGTTCGCTGCTCGCCACATCGATCACCAGCCGGCGATACGGCGCCGACCCGGTGCCGGGGGGCGCCGCGGGCGGCGGCCGCTGGGCCGCGAGCGCCGGGCGCAGGATCTCCATGACCGGGACCGGCAGTGGTGTGGGCCACGCCGACGCCAGTTCGGCAAACTCCACCGGATCGATGAGCAGCGCGGCCGATGCCGTGGGCAGCGCGCGTGCCAGCAGCGCTGCACCAGGCCCGGCCGCCGCGAGTACCGTCACGGGATGCGCCGCGCGCGCGGCCGCCAGCGCGGCGTCGATGCGCTCGCCGGCATCCGCGGCCCAGCGTTGCAGATCGGTCGCGCGTTCGGCGTCGGAAGCCGGCGGCGGCTCCAGCACGACCAGCCAGCTGCTCCAGCCGTGCGCGGGCAGGTCGCGACGCAGGCGTTCCAGCGCGGCGCTCGCGCCGGGATGCGCGCCGTCGGGGGGCAGCAGCACCAGCGCCCCGTGGTGCTGCGCTCCGCGTGCCGCGCGCACGATTACGCGGAACTCCTGCTCGCCGGCGCGCAGCGTGCGCGTCTCGTCGGGCGGCGCTGCCGTTGCCGCTGTCGGCCGTGGCTCCGTCGCAGGCGTGGCGGCCGGCGCCTCGATCGGTGCCGGCGCGGATTGCGCCACAGCGTGCGTGGCGGCGCCGCCCGCGCACAGCAGGCAACCCAGGGCGAGCGCAAGGAAGCGGAGCGGGATGCGCATGCGGCGAGTATAGGAGCCGCGGCGTGCGTCGTCGCGGGCGGCGGCGGGTATTCGGCGGCCCCATCCGGTAGAATCGCCGCCCAACCCGAGCGCCTGTGGAACCGCGGCGATGAACGACTTCCAGCTTGCCCCCTCGATCCTGTCGGCCGATTTCGCGCGCCTCGGCGCCGAGGTCGACGCGGTGCTCGCGGCCGGCGCCGACATCGTGCATTTCGACGTGATGGACAACCACTACGTGCCGAACCTCACCATCGGCCCGATGGTCTGCAAGGCGCTGCGCGATCACGGCGTGCGCGCCCCGATCGACGTGCACCTGATGGTCACGCCGGTGGATGCGCTGGCAACGGCCTTCGCCGAGGCCGGTGCCACCTACATCACGTTCCACCCGGAGGCGAGCGCGCACGTGGACCGCACGCTGCAGCTCATCCGCGACGCCGGCTGCAAGGCGGGCCTGGTGTTCAACCCGGCCAGCGGTCTCGAGGCCGCGCGCTACGTGATGGACAAGCTCGACATGATCCTGCTGATGTCGGTCAACCCCGGCTTCGGCGGCCAGAAGTTCATCCCGTCCACGCTCGCGAAGCTGCGCGAGGCGCGGGCGCTGATCGACGCCGCCGGCTACCCGATCCGCCTCGAGGTCGATGGCGGTGTCGGTGTCGGCAACATCCGGCAGATCGCCGAGGCGGGCGCCGATACCTTCGTCGCCGGCTCGGCGATCTTCGGTGCACCGGACTACGCGGCCGTGATCGCCGCGCTGCGCGCCGAGCTCGCGCACGTGCGCCGCGGCTGAGAGCCCGTGCCCCTCGATCGCCTGCGCGGCCTGCTCGCCGGCCGCCTGCCCGTGCTCGCGCTGCTCGATCTGGACGGCACGCTGGTCGACAGCGCACCGGACATCGCGCGCGCGCTCGACGATGCGCTGACGGCGGCCGGCCATGCTCCGGTCGGGGTGGCACGGGTGCGCGCCTGGGTGGGGCGCGGCTCGCGCACGCTGGTGCAGCAGGCGCTGGCGCACCAGCGCGGGGCGCAGGCGCCCGAGCACGAGGTCGAGGCCCTGCTCGCGGCGTACCTGGAAGGCTACTGCGCGGACTGCGTCGCGCTGACCGGCGCGATGCCCGGTGCGCCGGCGCTGCTGACGGCGCTCACCGCGCACGGCGTGCGGCTGGCCTGCGTGACCAACAAGCCCGCGCGCATCGCCGACCGCGTGCTCGCGCACGTGTTCCCGGCCGTTCGTTTCGAGGTGCTGGTCGGCGGCGATTCGGGCGCCGGCGTGAAGCCCGCGCCGGGTCCGCTGCAGGCGGTGCTGGGGCAGCTCGGCGTGGCGCCGGGGGAGGCGCTGATGATCGGCGACTCGCGCCACGACGTGCACGCCGCGCGCGCCGCGGGCGTCGCGGTGGCCTGTGTCGCGAACGGCTACAACCACGGCGAGGACGTGCGCGACGAGCACCCGGACCTGGTCGTCGACAGCCTGCTCGAATTGCTTTGAACGTCGCTTGCAGTAGAATCCGGCGTGCAATTTCCGCTTCGGGAGCCGACATGAGGACGATCCGGCGCTGGCGATGGTGACGCCTGGACCGCAGCGAGCGCGTGCGCGCCTCGCATCGTGTTTCGTCCGCTTTCCGGAGTATTCATGAGCCCCACCGATCTCGAACAGCTCGCCCGCCAGGGCTACACCCGCGTGCCGCTGGTGCGCCGTCTGCTCGCCGACCTCGACACGCCGCTCGGCGCCTACCTGCGTTTCGCCGGTCCGTACAGCTTCCTGTTCGAGTCGGTCGAGGGCGGCGAGAAGTGGGGGCGCTACTCGATCATCGGCCTGCCGTGCCGGCGCCGCATCGTGGTGCGCGGACGCGAGATCACGCTGCACGACGGCGCACGCGTGCAAGGCTTCACGCACCCCGACCCGCTCGCGTTCGTCGAGGAGACCATCGCGCGCGAGCGCGTCTGCGAACACGCGGACCTGCCGATGTTCTCCGGCGGTCTGGTCGGCTATTTCGGCTACGACTGCGCGCGCCTCGTCGAGCCGCGGCTCGCCGCGACGGCGCCGCCGGACGGACTCGGCACACCCGACATCCTGCTGATGGACGCCGAGGAATTCCTCGTGTTCGACAACCTGGCCGGCGCCATCCTGCTGGTGGTCACGGTCGACCCGCGCGCCCCCGGTGCGGCCACCGCGGCCGCGGCGCGGCTCGATGCGCTGCAGCGCCGGCTCGAGGAACCGGCGCCCCGTCTGCCACCGGTGGACATCGACGCCGGCCGGCGTGACAGCGAGCGCGTGCATGCGCTCGAGGCCGCGTTCGTGTCGGAGTTCGGTCGCGGCCGTTTCGAGTCCGCGGTGGCGCGGATCCGCGAGTACATCCTGGCCGGTGACGTGATGCAGGTGGTGCCCTCGCAGCGGCTCAGCGCACCGTTCGACGGCCATCCTCTCAACCTCTACCGCGCGCTGCGCAACCTCAATCCCTCGCCGTACCTGTACTTCCTTGACCTGGCCGATTTCCACATCGTCGGGTCATCGCCCGAAATCCTCTCGCGCCTGCAGGGCGGGGAGGTCACGGTGCGCCCGATCGCCGGCACGCGCCGCCGCGGCGCGACGCGCGCCGAGGACCTGGCGCTCGAGGCCGAGTTGCTCGCCGACCCGAAGGAGATCGCCGAGCACCTGATGCTGATCGACCTGGGCCGCAACGACGTCGGGCGCGTGGCGCGCATCGGCAGCGTCGCGGTGACCGAGCGCATGATCGTCGAGCGCTACTCGCACGTGATGCACATCGTCTCCAACGTGACCGGGCAACTGCGCGAGGGGTTGACGGCGATCGACGTGCTGCGCGCGACGCTGCCCGCCGGTACGCTGTCGGGCGCGCCGAAGATCCGTGCCATGGAGATCATCGACGAGCTGGAGCCCTCGCGGCGCGGCATCTACGGCGGCGCGGTGGGGTATTTGTCGTGGCACGGCGAGATGGACACCGCGATCGCGATCCGCACCGCCGTGATCAAGGACGGCCGGCTGCACGTGCAGGCCGGCGCCGGCGTGGTCGCGGACTCGGTACCGGCGCTGGAGTGGGAGGAGACGATGAACAAGGCGCGCGCGATGTTCCGCGCCGCGGCGATGCTCGGCGGTCCATGACCACGGAGCTGCACGCCGGCGCGATCGTCGACTGGTTGGCGATTGCAGGCACCGTCGCGTTCGCGCTGAGCGGCGCGCTGCTCGCGGCGCGGCACCGTCTGGACGTGATCGGCTTCCTGTTCCTTGCCTGCATGACCGGTGTCGGCGGCGGCACGGTGCGCGACCTGCTGCTGGATGCACCGGTGTTCTGGGTGCACGACGCGAGCCATATCGCGCTGTGCAGCGCGGCCGCGCTGCTGGTGTGGCTGGCGGCGCAATGGATCGACCGCCTGCAGCAGGCGCTGCTGTGGGCCGATGCGGCCGGCATCGCGCTGTTCGCGGTGCTGGGTGCCCAGAAGGCGCTGCACGCGGGCGTGAGCGCCGAGGTGGCCGTGATGATGGGCGTGTTCACGGCCTGCTTCGGCGGCATCATCCGCGACGTCACGCTGAACGATACGCCGATCATCATGCGCCGCGAGATCTACATCTCGGCCACGCTCGCCGGTGCCATCGCTTATGTGCTGCTCGCCCATTGGCGTGGCAGCGAGAACGGGCTGGCGATGATCGGCGGCGTCGCGATCGGTTTCGCGGTGCGCGCGCTGGCGATCGTCACCGGGCTGGCACTTCCGTCGCATCGCGGCCTTGCGTCGGCAGATGCTGCCGAGCGCGAACCATGAAACGCACACACCGCGCCGGGCCGGGCTCAGCGCGCTGCGGGCAGGCGGAGCGGTTGTTCCTCGCCTCCATAGATACCGACGTGCGCGACGCCGTCGGGCCCCACGGTGCCACGGTACATGCCGCGCGTGTTGAAGCGCATCGCGAAGTCGCCGTGCGCGTCGAGCACGATCAGTCCGCCGTCGCCGCCGATCTGCGCGACCTCGGCCAGCGTGGCGTCCGCCGCCTGCGCCGGAGGCATGCCGGCGAGGCCCACCAGCGCGGCGACGTGGTGCGCGGCGGCGCTGCGGATGAACATTTCGCCGGTGCCGGTGGCCGACACCGCGACGGTGCGGTTGTCCGCCCAGGTGCCGGCGCCGATCACCGGCGAGTCCCCGATACGGCCCCAGCGCTTGTTCGTGAGGCCGCCGGTCGAGGTGCCGGCCGCGAGGTTGCCGTGGCGGTCGAGCGCGACCGCGCCGACCGTGCCGCGCTTGTCGTCGGGCGCGTACGGTGCGCCCGTGCCGGCGTCGTGGTCGCGCAGCACGCGTTGCGCCGCGCGCGCCTTCTGCAACTGGCGCCAGCGTTCCTCGGTGCGGAACCAGGACGGGTCGACGAGTTCGAGGCCCTGCGTGCGCGCGAATTCCTCGGCGCCGGCGCCGAGCAGCATCACGTGCACGCCGTCGCGCATCACGGCCGCGGCGGCCCGGATCGGGTTGCGAATGGTGCGCACCGCAGCGACCGCGCCGGCGGCGCGGCTGGCGCCGTCCATGATCGAGGCGTCGAGTTCGTTGTGCCCTTCGTGGCTGAACACGGCGCCGCGCCCGGCGTTGAACAGCGGCGAGTCTTCCATCACGGCAATCGCGGCCACCACCGCGTCCACGCTGGAACCACCGCCGGCGAGCACCGCGTGCCCGGCGGCGAGTGCGGCGGCCAACGCCTGCTCGTAACCGGCGTCGATGCGCGCCGAGGAGCGCGCCGGGTCCAGCGTGCCGGCGCCGCCGTGGATCACCAGTCGGGTCACGGCGGTCGTGGGTGCGGCGGCCAGGGTGTGGTTCGTCATCAGGCAGCAGATCAGGGCGAACAGCAGTACGCGCATCGTAGTGTTCCGGAACCGGCGCGGCAAAACCCGCGAGGCGCCGGTGTGGACGAAGGTCGGGGCATGATGCCCGGCGCGGCGCGGTGGCACAATCGCCCGGGGAGCGCGCGATGAGCCGCTGGCGCGTGCTGCTGGTACACCAGAATTTCCCCGGCCAGTTCCGCCATCTCGCGCCGTTCCTCGCCGGCGCCGGCCACGAGGTGGTCGCGCTCGGTGACGCGGCGAACCTGGGCACGCAGCAGCGCACGCTGCCGTACCGGCTGGTCGGCTATCGCAGCCGGGCCCAGCAGCCGTCCGCGGCGCACCACTACCTGCATTCCTTCGAGGCCGCGGTGCGTCGCGGGCAGGACGTGGCGCGTGCGTGCATGGCGCTGCGGCGCGGTGGCTTCGAGCCGGACCTGGTGGTGGGCCACCCGGCGTGGGGCGAACTGCTGTTTGTGCGCGACGTGTTCCCGCGCGCGCGCCTGGTGTCGTACTTCGAGTATTTCTACCGCGCGCACGGCGGTGACGTGGGCTTCGACCCCGAGTTTCCGCCGCAGCTCGACACGCTGTTCAAGCTGCGCATCCGCAACAGCGCGCAACTGCACGCGCTGAGCGAATGCGACGCCGGCATCAGCCCGACCGCCTGGCAGCGCAGCACCTATCCGGCGCGCGAACAACCGCTGATCCGCGTGATCCATGAAGGCGTCGATACCGTGCGGCTGGCGCCGGACGAGTCGGCCGTGTTCCGTCTGCCCGATGGCCGCGTGCTCGACCGCACCACGCCGGTGATCACTTTCGCCAGCCGCGATCTGGAACCGTACCGCGGCT
>CAUJIL010000092.1 GCA_963204845.1 Pseudomonadota bacterium
CCAGCGCGGGCACGTTGTGCTTCTTCGCGACGCTGTGGCTCAAGCGCGTGGTGAAGATCGACGACTCGCTCGACGTGTTCCCGGTGCACGGCGTCGGCGGTATGCTCGGCACGCTGGCCGCCGGGGTGTTCGCGAGCGCGGAACTCGGCCCGTTCAGCGGCCAGGGGCTCGCCGCTGGGCGTGGCATCGGCTCCCAGCTGCTGGTGCAGGCGCTAGGTGTGGTGGCGGTCGCGGCCTGGACCGCGCTGCTGACCTGGATTCTGCTGCGGATCACCGACCGCCTGGTCGGCCTGCGGGTGACGGTCGAGGAAGAAACGGAAGGACTGGACGTGGTGCTGCACAACGAGCGCGGCTATGACCTCTGAGGAAACGGCGGTCGATCTGCTGCTGTTCCATACCACCGGCTGCCATCTCTGCGAGCTCGCCGATGCACTGGTCGCGCCGATCGCGCGTGCCGCGGGACTCAGCCTGGTGCGCGTCGATATCGCCGACAGCGATGCCTTGCTGGAGCGCTATGGCACGCGCATCCCGGTGCTGCGGGGCGCCGGCGAGCGGGATGCGGAGATCGGCTGGCCGTTCGACGCCGAAGCGGTGCGCCGCCTGCTGGCGGGAGTCAGCCGAACATCCTCCCACCCTCGTGGCCCAAGGTCTCGCTGACCCAGCGCAGGCTCTCGAGGTAGGCCTCCTCGGCGGCCTGCTGGTCCACACCGAGGACCGCCAGTTCGCGCCACGGCACCTCGGTCCAGGCGGCGGTTTCGAAGGCGAGCACCGTCGCGAGGATCACGCCGAGGCGGCCGCGCCGTTCGAGCAGCGCGGCGCGCAGTTCCTCGCTGATCGTCATCGTCGCGACCACGCTGTCGAGGGTCTGGTCCATGAACGCATCCAGCGTCGACAGGATCCCCATCGTGAAACAGCGCCCGGCCACCGACTTCTCGGTCCGCGTCGCCAGCAGCTCGCAGAAGCGGGCGCGCGCCATCGCGATGCGGGTCAATTCGCTCGGCTTGCCGTCGAGGCGTGACAGCACCAGCAGGTAGCACCACCCGCGCACACGCTCCACCCCCAGCGTGAAGATTGCGTCGCGCAGCGACTCCACCGGCACCGCCCTGCGGTACAGCGGCGAGTTGACCAGCTTGATCAGGCCGAAGCTGAGCACGGGGTCGGTCTGGATCGTCGCCGCGAGGTCCGCCACGCTGATGTCGGGCTGGGCGATCCGGGCCATCAGCGCGACCACGGCCGTGCGTGCCGACGCCATGCGCTTGCCGTGCAGCAGCTGTGGTCGGGCGAGGAAATACCCCTGGAAGTAGCTGAATCCCAGGTCGACGCAGTGGTTGAACATTTCCCACGACTCGATCTTTTCCGCCAGCAGCCGCACCGGATAGTTGCGCAACTGGCGCACCTCGGCGCGCAGCTTGACCTCGCCGAGCTCGAGCACGTCGAGCTTCACGATGTCCGCCAGCTCGACCAGCGGCGCGAGGCCGGGGTGGTGCTGGAAGTCGTCGAGTGCGATGCGGTAGCCGCGCTCGCGCAGGCGCCGCACTCCCGCCAGCAGCTCGCTGGTCACGCTGACGTCCTCGAGCACCTCGATGACCAGGTGTTGCGGATCGATCGGCGGCGGGTTGACGATCAGGTGGCCGGTAAAATTGATGAATACCGGCTTGCCGTCGGTGACGTCGAGGATGCTGTCGCCGCCGAAGGCGGTCAGCAGCACGCGCGAGGAGGCCTCGTTGCCGTCCTCGACCGCGGCCATGTCCGGTGAAGTCGAACGGTACAGCAGTTCGAAGGCCACCACTTCCAGCGAGGCGTCGTAGATGGGTTGCCTGGCGAGCAGGATCGGCTGGGCCTGCATGAGTCGTGATTACCTTCAGCGGCGTCGGGCGCGCGAGGCATGATTGTAGTCCGCGCGAGCCGCGGTGCCAGCACGGCTCGCGTAGGGGTTGCGGATCAGCCGCTCGTGCGGGTGCACCAGCGGCGCCTCGCGGTCCTCGAGGTATGCGTAGATGAGCGCGAAGCTCAGCACGTTCTGCACGTACTGGCGGGTTTCGCGGAAGGGGATGGTCTCGACGAAGCGGTCGTGCTCGACGTCGCCCGCGTGGCGCCCCAGCCACTGCCCGATGCGTCCGGGGCCGGCGTTGTAGGCGGCCGCGGCGAGGATCCGGTTGCGGTCGAAGCGTTCGAGCATCATGCGCATGTAGGAACTGCCGATCCGTACGTTGCGTGCCGGGTCGAGCAGGTCGTTGCTGCCACGGTAGGGGATTCCCGCCTTGCGCGCGGTGAGCTGCGCCGTCGCCGGCATCACCTGCATCAACCCCAGGGCACCTGCGGGCGAGCGCACACCGGCGTCGAGCGCGCTCTCCTGGCGCGCGATTGCGTACAGCCAAGTCCGGTCGACCCCCTCGCGTCGCGCCGCGGCATCGAAATGGCTGCGGTGCACGGTCGGGAAGCGCAGTTCGAGCGCATCCCATGCCTGCGCGGCGGCCAGCGTCGTGATCGCCAGCTGGTGCCAGCCCCATTGCGCGGCCAGTTGCGCGGCCGCCGCCTGGCGGGTGGCGTCGAGTCGGCGCATCGTGTGCAGCCATTCGCGGCGCGATTCGAGCGGGGCGCCGCCACGCGCGAACTCGCGTGCACGGACGATGCCGGGGATGTGGCCCACCTCGTCCAGCAGGGCCCGGTCGGCCGCCTGCCGCTGGTGCTGCATGGCATACGGCGCGCCCAGATGATCCGCGGCCAGGAACCCGTACCAGCTACGTGTCCCGGCGAGCGTCGCCCAGGCCGCCGCCGGCGCGGCATCGCCGCGCACGCTCCGCGCGCGCAGCGACCAGTAGCGCCAGCGTTCCTCGGCGCCAAGCGTCGGCGGCAACTGGTCCAGTGCCGCCAGCATTGCATCCCAGTCCGCGCCGCGCAGCGCATGGCGCACCGCGTCCTCGGCGAGCGGCTCGCTGCGTGCGGCGGCGTCCAGGCCGATGATCCAGTGCAGCGCTTCGTTCGCCGAGGTCTGCGCCAGCGCGCTTGCGATCCGGGCCGCTGCGCCGCGCAGCGACGCGGGGTCCACGGTTGCGGAGCGCAGCGCGCCTTCGAAGGCCGCGCGCGCCGCGCGCACATCGCGCGCGGCGAGGCGTGCGAGCGCGAAGTCGAGGATGCGCGCGTGGTGCGCGTCCTGGGGCCGGAAGCGCCTCGTCTCCTTGGCGAGGTCGGGGTTCGCGGCGCAATCCAGGAACAGTTCCGCGTCCGCCCGGGCGGTACCGTCGAGGAAGCGCAGCAGATAGCGCGCGAGCGCGGTCTGGCCGGCGTCCATCGCGTCGGCGAAGCGTTGCCAGGCGAGTTCCGGTGGCGGGTTGCCGCGGTTGGTCCAGTCGGCGAACACCGGGTCACAGGCGGTCGGCAGGGAACGGGGGGTGGACCACAACGCGGCTGCGGCCCGGTCCGCATCGATGGCATTGCCCGTGCGCAGCAGTGCGAGTGCGTGGTGGCAGCGCCGCTCGAGGCTGGCAGCTTCGGCATCGTAGTGACGCAGGAACTCGGTCCAGCGGCCGCGCGTCTCCAGTGTAGCCAGCCAGCTCTCGCGCAGCCGGGCCGCGGGCAACTCGCCGGCGTGGCGTTGCAGGAAGGTATCCACTTCGGTGGCAGGGACCGTGGCGATGCGCCGGCGCAGGTCTTCCAGTTCGAGGTAGGGGTAGAGCGGATAGTCCCGCAGGCGGTCACGCGTGCGCAGCCACGGTTGCCGGTCGCCGGAACGCAAGGCCGCAAGCGCGTCCCGATACATGACACGCTGGCGCTGCAGATCTGCTTCGTCGGCGCGCGCGATGCATGCCGATACAGTGATCAGGCCCGCGAGGAACCAGCGGATCAGCCGCGGCACGCGTGCCGCAGCCGCGTGCGCGCGGCTGCGCTGATTCAACGCTCGCGCGACTGCACCCGCACCGCGAGCACGTCGCAGCGGGCTCCGTGCAGCACGCCGTTGGCAGTCGACCCCATCAGCAGCGAGAGGCCATGGCGTCCGTGGCTGCCGACGACGATCAGGTCGGCCCCGATTTCCTCGGCCACATGGTGAATTTCGGTCTCGGCGCGTCCGACCACCAGGTGCCGGTTGGCGTCGGGAATGTTCAGTGGATCGCAGATCTGCGCCAGATGCGCGCGCGCCTGCTTGTGGATTTCCTCCTGGATACCGGAGAAGTCCATCGGTATGTCGCCGCCGTACGCGAAGCTGAGCGGCTCGATCACGTGCACCACGCTGAGTTCACAGCCGAACGCGTCACGCATCGCGACCGCGCGCGCGACCACCTGCCGTGATTCGTTGCTGAGATCCAGCCCCAGAAGAAGGTGTCGGTAAGCGCCCATCGCTGCTGCGTCCTCCGTGTTGGCCGGGTCGGGACAGGTTCGGTTACCATAGCCGAAAATTCGCCGACGCCGCAATTGGCGCTGGCGCTGCGCTGGTGCGTTCGTGTGGAACTGTTCCTGCCGGTCGTCATCCTCGCCATGCTGTTCGTGCTTGGTCCCCTGCTGGCGATGCGCCCTTCACCGCGTCAGGCACAGCTCGCGCGGCTGCGCGCCAGCGCGACCGCGAACGGGTTGCGCGTGCGCATCGATGCGGTCGGGAGCCGCACCGGCTACGCGGACTACGTGCTTCCCTGGCGCCTCGACGACGATGGCGCGCAGCGCGCGCCGGGGTTGGCGTTCGAGCGCGAGGTTGGCGGCATGTGGCGCCCGGCGTCCGGGGGCGGCGCTTCTGCGCTAGTGGTCGGGCGCCTGCCGCAGGATCTGCCGGCCGGTGTGGTGACGCTGCGCGCCTCGGCCGAGGGCCTCGTCGCGCGCTGGAACGAGAAGGGCCGCGAAGCCGACGTGGAGCGCATCGCAATGGCGTTGCGGGCGCTCGGCAGCACGCTCGCCGAGCGCCGCTGAGGCGTCGCGGCGCGCCGGCGCGGCGCTTGACCCTGCGGGGGGCAGCCCGTATATATGGCGCCTCGTTTGCTACCCCCCCCCTTTATTCCCTGGAAATTCGGCAGGATCATGGGCAAGTCGCTGGTCATCGTGGAGTCGCCCGCAAAGGCGAAGACCATCAACAAGTATCTGGGCCGTGACTTCGTCGTGAAGTCCAGCGTCGGACATATCCGCGACCTGCCGGTGAGTGGTTCGGGGAAGGGCGCCGACACCGCCGAGCGCGCGCGCAGCGCCGCGGCCACCCGCAGGATGTCGGAGAAGGAAAAGGCGAAGCACCGCACCGACAAGGCGCGCGAGCAACTGGTCAAGCGCATGGGGGTCGACCCCGAGCACGGCTGGCGCGCGAACTACGAGATCCTTCCCGGCAAGGAGAAGGTGGTCGCGGAACTGCGCAAGGCTGCCGCCGGTGCGGATGCGATCTACCTCGCCACCGACCTCGACCGCGAAGGGGAAGCGATCGCGTGGCATCTGCGCGAGGCGATCGGAGGCCAGCCCGAGAAATACCGCCGCGTGGTGTTCAACGAGATCACGCGCTCGGCGATCCGCGAGGCCTTCGAACATCCCGGACAGATCGATGGGGCGCGCGTCAATGCGCAGCAGGCGCGCCGTTTCCTCGACCGGGTGGTCGGCTACATGCTGTCGCCGCTGCTGTGGGAAAAGGTCGCGCGCGGGCTGTCGGCCGGACGCGTGCAGTCGGTGGCAGTGCGGCTGCTCGTGGAGCGTGAGCGCGAGATCCGCGCCTTCGTTCCGGAGGAATTCTGGGAGGTGCACGCGGAGACGACGACCGCCGCCGGCGAGGCGCTGCGGCTCGAGGTGCGACGCGAGGGCGAGCAGAACTTCCGGCCGGTGAACGGGGAGAACGCCGAGCGCGCGATCGCGCTGCTGCAGCAGGCACGCTATGTGGTCAAGGCGCGCGAGGACAAGCCGACGCGCAGCCGGCCGGCGCCGCCGTTCATCACCTCGACGCTCCAGCAGGCGGCGAGCACCCGGCTCGGCTTCAGCGTGAAGAAGACGATGACGCTGGCGCAGCGGCTCTACGAGGCCGGGTTCATCACGTACATGCGTACCGATTCGACGAACCTCAGCGCCGAGGCGGTCGCGGCGTGCCGGGAGTTCATCGCCACCCAGCACGGCGAACGCTACCTTCCGGAGCGGCCGAACGCCTATTCGAGCAAGTCGGGCGCGCAGGAGGCGCACGAGGCGATCCGTCCTTCCGACGTGCGGCTGCCGGCGAACGCGCTGAGCGGCATGGAGCGTGACGCGGTGCGTCTGTACGAACTCGTATGGCACCAGTTCGTCGCCTGCCAGATGGTGCCGGCGGAGTTCCTGAGCACTGCGCTGGAAGTGCAGGCGGGGGACTTCGAGCTGCGCGCGCGCGGCCGTATCCTGCGCTTCGACGGTTTCCTGCGCGTGCTGCCGCTGGCCGCGCGCAAGGACGAGGACGTGGAGCTGCCGGACGTGAAGGTCGGTGAGGAACTGCAGTTGCTGCGGCTGCTGCCGAGCCAGCACTTCACCAAGGCGCCGCCGCGCTACACGGAGGCGACGCTGGTGCGCGAGCTGGAGAAGCGCGGTATCGGCCGGCCGTCGACCTACGCGTCGATCATCTCGACGATCCAGGACCGCGGCTATGCGCGCGTGGAGAGCCGGCGTTTCTACGCGGAGAAGCTCGGCGACATCGTGACCGACCGCCTGGCCGAGAAGTTCACGAACCTGATGGACTACGGTTTTACCGCGAACATGGAGGAATCCCTCGACCAGATCGCCTCCGGCGAGCGCGACTGGCTCACGGTGCTCGACGATTTCTACGCCGACTTCTCGGCGCGCGTCGATGCCGCGAAGGCCGGCGATGGCGGCATGCGCGGCAACGAGCCGGTCGGGACGTCGATCGCCTGTCCGAAGTGCGGCCGGCCGATGCAGATCCGCACCGGCAGCACCGGCGTGTTCCTGGGGTGCTCGGGCTACGCGCTGCCTCCGGCCGAGCGCTGCAAGGAGACGATCAACCTCGTGCACGGCGACGAGGTCGTGCACGACGAGGCGGACGAGGACGAGGAAGCCGAATCCAGGGTGCTGCGCACGCGCCACCGCTGCGCGCGCTGCGGTACCGCAATGGACAGCTACCTCGTCGATGCGCAGCGCAAGCTGCACGTCTGCGGCAACAACCCGGATTGCCCCGGCCACGAGATCGAGACCGGACGCTTCAAGCTGAAGGGCTACGAAGGGCCGGTGATTCCGTGCGACAAGTGCGGTTCGGACATGCAACTGAAGACCGGTCGCTTCGGCAAGTATTTCGGTTGTACCGCCAGCGACTGTACCAACACGCGCAAGCTGCTGCGCAACGGGCAGCCCGCGCCACCGAAGATGCCGCCGGTGCCCCTGCCGCACCTGCGTTGCGTGAAGGTCGACGATTTCTACGTGCTGCGTGACGGCGCATCCGGTCTGTTCCTGGCTGCCAGCCGTTTTCCGAAGAATCGCGAAACGCGCGCGCCGCTGGTCGAGGAACTGCGGTCCGTGCGCGATCAGATCGATCCGAAGCACGCCTACCTGCTCGAGGCGCCGGTGCGCGACGATGCAGGCAATCCGGTGCAGGTGCGCTACAGCCGCAAGATGCGCCGCCAGTACGTGATGAGCGAGGCCGACGGCAAGCCCACCGGGTGGCGTGCGTATTACCGCGACGGCAAGTGGGCCGTCAGCCGGGACGAGTGATGCCTGGCGGTGTAGACTGGCACGCACGACACGGATACGGGGAATGCCGTTGACAGCCGTTCTGGAATTCGTCGAGGTCGCTCAGGGCGAGTTCGTGCTCAGGCAGCCGGGCCATGACGGCGAACCGCTGGTGCGCATCCGCTTTTCCGAGGAATCCGCCGCCTGGCTCGCCGAGGGGCGCCTGCATGTTGCGAAGGCGATGGTCGAGGCGGGCATGCGCGCCGCGGCGGAGCTGTCCGGCGACGAGCCGGAGGTCGAGTTCGTGGGCCCGCGCGACGAGAGCAGCAGGATCCTGCACTGAGCCGCCCGTAGGTTCGGCCTGTGGCCGAACCAATGTCCGGGCACAGCCCGGACCTACGCGGACATGTCCGGGCACAGCCCGGATCTACGTTCGCAGGATGCCGACGCCGATGCCTTCGAGCGCGAACTCGCGTTCGCGCAGATCGACGCGGATCGGGTCGAAGTCGGGGTTCTCGGGCAGCAGTTCCAGGCGGTGACGGTCGCGCGTGCGCTTCAGGCGCTTCACGGTGACTTCCTCGTCGATGCGCGCGACCACGATCTGGCCGTCGCGCGCCTCGGTGGTGCGATGCACGGCCAGCAAATCGCCGTCGAGGATTCCCGCGTCGCGCATGCTCATGCCGGACACGCGCAGGAAGTAGTCCGCCGCCGGGGAGAAGGTGCGCGGCGGGATCTGCAGGTGCCGCTCGATGTGCTCGGCTGCCAGCAACGGACTGCCGGCCGCGACGCGGCCCACGACCGGGATACCGCTCTCGCCGCTCAGGCGGATGCCGCGCGAGGCGCCGGCGGTCATCTCGATGGCGCCCTTGCGCGCCAGCGCGCGCAGGTGCTCCTCCGCGGCGTTCGCCGAACGGAAGCCGAGTTCGCGGGCGATGTCGGCGCGGGTGGGCGGGTAGCCGGAGTCGTCGATGTACTGCCGTATCAGTTCCAGAACCTGACGCTGGCGGTCGGTCAGCTGGCTCATCGCTCAGCCCTCCACGGTGCAAACACACTGTATGTAAGCACAGTATACGGGTGCGTGCAAGCGCGTACGCTCCGGTCTCACTCGACCCAGTCGTCCTCGGCCCCGAACTCGTCGGGTTCGAGCTGGTTCAGCGCGCCGGACCAGTCTTCCGGATGGATGGGGTCGTCGGGATCCTCGGCGTCTTCCTGCGCGAGTTCGAAGCCGCTGCGCCAGTCCTCGGGTGGCGCGATGCCGGTGATCGTCAGCTCGGTCCAGGTATCGAGGTCGTATTCCTCGATTTCGCCGTCGAGGTACTGGATCTCGATGGTCTGCTCGTTCTCGTCGTAGGCGACCACCTCGAAGATACTGCCCTGCTCGGTGTCCTGGTACCAATTGCCGACGACTGGTCTGATCGCTTTCATGACCGGGCCCTCTTCGTTGTCTTCGGGCCTGCCCAACATACCACTTTCGACTATGCGGTCCAGCCCGCGGCAGCACCACCGGTGACAGGAGGATCAAGTCCATGCAACGCGTCCGCTGCATCGCGGTGATCGGCGGCAGCGCCGCGACGTTGCCGTACGGTTTCGTCGCGAAGGAAGCGCGCGCACACGCCACGCCGTGGGGCGAGCCGTCGGCCCCGGTGCACAGCGGCCGCCTGCACGGCGTGCCGGCCCTTTATCTGGCGCGCCACGGTGAGCCGCACACGATCGCTCCGCACCGCATCAACTACCGCGCGAACCTGCGCGCGCTGGCCGATCTCGGTGCCAGTCACGTGGTGGCGCTGAACACGGTCGGCGGGATCGCCGACGCCGCGGCGCCCGGTACGCTGTGGATTCCCGACCAGCTGATCGACTACACATCGGGGCGCGAGGGCAGCTATCACGACGGCGTGCTGCTGCCGCTCGACCACGTCGAGTTCGCCGAGCCCTTCGATGAGGGGATGCGGGAGGTGCTGCTCGCGGCGGCCGAGGGCGCCGGTGTGCCGGTGCAGGCGCACGGGGTCTACGGCTGCACGCAGGGGCCGCGCCTGGAAACCGCCGCCGAGATCGAACGCCTGCGGCGCGACGGTTGCGATCTGGTCGGGATGACGGCGATGCCGGAGGCCGCGCTCGCGCGCGAGTTGGGGCTGCGCTACGCGATGCTCGCAATGGTGGTGAACCGCGCGGCGGGACGCTCGGCCGAGCCGATCACGATGGCGAGCGTGCGCGCGCAGTCCGCGCTCTGTCTGGAGCAGGCGTTCGGCGTGCTGGATCGGCTGGCCGCGCTAGCCGCCGCCGGCTGAGTCCGGCGCCGCCGGCGTCGGTTCGGCTGACGCAGCGCCCTGTGCCGCGGGATCGAACGGGATCGCGCTGAGCAGCACGCCGAACAGTGGGTGGTCGAGGTAGTGCAGTTCACCCGGAGCGAGCCGGCGGCTGCCGTTCAGGGTCACGCTGCGCGCGGCGCGCGCGGGCTCGATCGTGATCGCAGGCTCCAATGGCGCGAAGGCGAGCGATGCGTCAGCGGGCGAGTTGTGCGGGGTGCCGGTGAGCGGCACCGCCGGCAGCACCACGCCCGTCGGCGGTTTGCCTTCCACGACCTGCGGTGGCGCAAAATCGTTCAGCCACAGCCCGAGCGTCGCCTCGACCGCGTCGCTGCCGCCGATCGTCAGGCTGCCTTCCAGTTCGTGGTGCTCGCCGTGTTGCGCGCCGCCGGTGAGCAGCAGGTGGGTGACGGATCCGTCAGGCGCGGGCTGGCGCCATGCCAGATGCCGCAGCAACCGGTAGTTCGGCGATTCGCCGATGCGTGCCGCCGCGTCCACCAGCAGCTGCTGCGAGGCATCGAGCAGCCGGAACGGAACCGGTTCGGTGGGCGCGGACGCATCCGGCAACGACACCACGGGCGCCGCCGTGGCGCCCGCCGACGGATCGTCGAACGCGAACAGCGGTTCAGGGTAGGACAGCACCGGATCTTCCGGCCAGCGTTCGTTGCCCGCGCTGCTGGTATCCAGGTGGCGGAACACGATCACCTCTACCTGCACCCACGGCGCGGGCGCCGCCACCTCGGGGCCGGCCGGCGCCGGCGCTGTGGTGTCGGCAGGATCCGCGACGAGCGGCTGCGCGCGCAGTGGCAGCGCGGCCGTGGCGAGCAGCAGCACGGCGAGCAGCGCGGAGGCGCGTTGCAGTATCACCTGGTCGATCTCCTTTGGTGCCGGTCCGACTTCGCCGCCGCCGCCGCTGGCCGCGCCGCAGCGGGTGCGCCGAGTCGCGTCACCAGCCGCTCCACGCCGCCGATCCGCGCTTCGGCGTCGGTCGTCGCTTCGACGAAACGCAGTCTCGTGGCCCCATCGAGGCGGTAGCGGCGTGGATCGTGCTGCACCAGGTCGACGATCGTCAACGGGTCGATCCGCGGGTTCGTGCCGAATTCGAGCAGGCCGCCGCTGGCCGTGGCCTCGATGCGCACGATGCCGAGCGGTTCGGCCGCCACGCGCAGCCGCGCGATGCGCAGCAGCGAGCGCGTCGGCGGCGGCAGCGGCCCGAAGCGGTCGATGATCTCGGCTTCCAGGCGTTGCAACTCCTCCTCCGATCCCGCCGAGCCGATGCGCTTGTAGAGGATCAGGCGATTGTGTACGTCCGGCAGGTAGTCGTCCGGGATCAGCGCCGGCAGCCGCAGGTTGATCTCCAGCGCCGGGCGCGCGGCGAGTTCGGGTTCCACGTCGCGCCCGTCGCGCATCGCCGCGACCGCGCGCGTCAGCAGGTCCATGTACAGCGTGTAGCCGATCGCCTGGATCTGCCCGCTCTGTTCCTCGCCGAGCAGTTCGCCGGCGCCGCGGATCTCGAGGTCGTGCGTCGCGAGCTGGAAGCCCGCGCCCAGCGAGTCGGTGGCGGCGATCGCGTCGAGCCGCTTGACCGCGTCGGGGGTCATCGCGCGCTCGTCGGGGGTGAGCAGGAACGCGTAGGCCTGGTGGTGCGAGCGCCCCACGCGTCCGCGCAACTGGTGCAGCTGCGCCAGCCCGAAGCGGTCGGCACGCTCGATCACGATGGTGTTGGCGCTCGGAATGTCGATCCCGGTCTCGATGATCGTGGTGCAGCACAGCACATCGAAGCGCTTGTGGTAGAAATCCGACATCACGCGCTCGAGTTCGCGTTCGCGCATCTGGCCGTGGGCGATCGCGACACGGGCATGGGGAACCAGCCGTTCCACGTCGGCGGAGCGGCGGTCGATCGTCTGCACGTCGTTGTGCAGCAGGAACACCTGGCCGCCGCGGCGCAACTCGCGCTCGAGCGCATCGCGCACCAGCGCGTCGTCGTGACGCTGCACGAAGGTCTTGACCGCCAGGCGGCGTGCCGGCGGGGTGCCGATGATCGACAGGTCGCGCAGACCGGCCATCGCCATGTTCAGCGTGCGCGGGATCGGCGTGGCGGTCAGCGTGAGGATGTCGACGCTGGCGCGCAGCGCCTTCAGCCGGTCCTTCTGGCGCACCCCGAAGCGGTGCTCCTCGTCGATCACGACCAGCCCCAGGTCGCGGTAGCGGACTTCGGGTCCGAGCAGCGTGTGGGTGCCGATCAGGATATCCACGCGCCCGGCGGCTACCCGTTCCAGCACCTCCCTCTGCTCCTTCGCGGAGCGGAAGCGCGATACCGCTTCGATCGTCACCGGGGTGTCGGCGAAGCGGTCGCTGAAGGTCTCGAAGTGCTGCTGCGCGAGCAGGGTGGTCGGCACCAGCACTGCGACCTGGCGGCCGGCGTGCACCGCGACGAAGGCCGCGCGCATCGCGACTTCGGTCTTGCCGAAGCCGACGTCGCCACACACCAGGCGGTCCATCGCGCGGGGGGCGCACATATCGCCGATCACCGCGTCGATCGCGGCCTGCTGGTCAGGCGTCTCCTCGAACGGAAAGCCGGCCGCGAAGGTGTCGTAGGCGGCGCCGGGGTGCGCGAAGGCGTGGCCCGGCCGCGCTTCGCGCCGGGCGTGGATCTCGAGCAGTTCGGCGGCGACGTCGCGGATCTGCTCCTGCGCCTTGCGTCGCGCGCGCGCCCACTGGTCGCTGCCCAGGCGGTGCAGCGGCACCGCGTCGCCGTCGATACCGGTATAGCGGCTCACCAGGCCGAGCGAGGTCACCGGCACGAACAGCTTCGCCTGTTCGGCGTACTCGATGCACAGGAACTCGCCGCGCTCGCCTGCCACCTCCAGCGTCTGCAGCCCCAGGTAGCGGCCCACGCCGTGATCGAGGTGCACCACCGGCGCGCCGGTGGCAAGCTCGGACAGGTCGCGAATCGCGCTGTCCCAGCCCTCGGCGGCGCGCGCGCGTCGGCGCCGCTGCATC
>CAUJIL010000093.1 GCA_963204845.1 Pseudomonadota bacterium
GGCACGCTGAGCGGCGTGGCCGAGTTCCTGCGTGCACAGAAGCCCGCGGTGCGCATCGGGCTGGCGGACCCGGGGGGCGCGGCGTTGTACAACTACTACACGCACGGCGAACTGCGCGCGAGCGGGGAGTCGATCACGGAAGGCATCGGGCAGACGCGGATCACCGGCAACCTCGACGGCTTCCGGCCCGACTTTGCCTGCCAGGTACCCGACGACGAGGCGTTGCCGTACGTGTTCGACCTGCTCCAGCACGAGGGGTTGTGCCTGGGCGGCTCGTCGGCGATCAACATCGCCGGCGCCGTGCGGCTGGCACGCGAACTCGGGCCCGGGCACACCGTGGTCACGATCCTCTGCGATTACGGCACCCGCTACCAGAGCAAGCTGTTCAATCCGGCCTTCCTGCGCCGGCGCCGCTTGCCGGTGCCGCAGTGGCTGGACTGAAACGCGGGCGTCTCAGTTCCAGCGCGGCAGCGCCAGCGGTTCCTCGTCGAGCGCGGCGAGTTGTTCGCGCAATTCGAGGATGTGGTCGGACCAGTAGCGCGGCGTGTTGAACCACGGGAAATGCCGCGGAAAGGCCGGGTCGTGCCAGCGCTCGGCGAGCCAGGCCGCGTAGTGCATCAGACGCAGCGTGCGCAGCGGTTCGATCAGCGCCAGCTCCGCGGCCGGGAAATCGCGGAACTCCTCGTAGCCCGCGACGATTTCCTGCAACTGCGCGAGCTGCGTGGGTCGATCTCCCGACAGCAGCATCCAGAGATCCTGGATCGCCGGTGCGCTGCGGCAGTCGTCGAGGTCGACCAGGCACAACGCACCGTCGCGCACCAGGATGTTGCCCGGATGCAGGTCGCCGTGGGTGCGGATCGTCCCGGTGGGGCGGAACCGTGCCCCGAGGCGCTCGATCAACGCGTCGCACAGGCTGGCGTAGGCGCCGGCCAGATCGGACGGGATGAAATCGCGTTCGATCAGGCGCCGGCTCGCCACGGCGTAGCCGGCCACGTCGATCGCGGGCCGCTCGGCGAAGGTGCGGCTGGCCCCGATCGCGTGCAGCCGTCCCAGGATGCGCCCCAGCGACAGCAGCTGCTCCGGCTGGTCCAGATCGGGCACGTGGCCGCCCACGCGCGGATACAGCGCGAAGCGGAACTCGCCGTGGCGCAGCAGGGTGTCGTCGTCGTCACCGGCGAGCGGCGCCACCACCGGCAGCTCGGCCTCGAGCAGTTCGCGCGCGAAGGCGTGCTCCTCGCGGATCGTCGCGTCGCTCCAGCGTTGCGGGCGGTAGAACTTCGCAACCAGCGGTGCGCCACCCTCGATGCCGACCTGGTAGACCCGGTTCTCGTAGCTGTTCAGCGCGAAGATGCGCAGGTCGCACACGCGACCCGTGCTCTCGATCGCATCGACCACGGCGTCCGGGGTCAAGGCGTCGAAGGGATGTGAGGGAACGCTCATGCCTCACTCCCGCCGTTGCGCGGCACCGGGATGCGGAACACCACCAGGTACAGCGCCGGGATCACGAACAGCGTGAGCAGCGTTGCGAAACCGAGTCCACCCATCATCGTGATCGCCATGTTGCGGAAGAAGGCATCGCCGAGCAGCGGAATCATGCCGAAGATCGTGGTCGCCGCGGCCAGCCCCACCGGCCGCAAGCGGCTTACGGTGGCGTCGAGCACGGCCTCGAAGCGATCGCGGCCCGCGGCGATCTGCAAGTCGATCTCCTCGATCAGCACGATCGCATTCTTGATCAGCAGCCCGATCAGCGCCAGCGCGCCGACGATCGACATGAAGTCGAAGATGGCGCCGCTCATGAGCATCGCGGCCGTGACCCCGACCAGTGCCAGCGGTACGGTGAGCCAGATGATCAGCGGTTGGCGCAGTCGTCCGAACAACAGCACGCTGATCAGCACCATTGCAAGCAGGCCGAACGGCATCGATCGACGCAGCCCTTCGCTCGCCTCGCCGGAGTCCTCGAACTCGCCGCCCCACGCGTAACTGTAACCGGGCGGCAGCTCGAGCGCGGCGACCGCTTTTCCCAGGCGCCGGAACAGCGGCGCGATCTCCTCGCCGGCCGGGTTGCACGAGACGGTGATGGTGAGTTGGCGGTCGCGACTGCGCAGCAGCGCGTTCTCCCAGCGGGTCTCGAAACCCGACACCACCTGCGACACCGGCACCGCGCGGTGCAGCAGCGGACTCCAGACCGGCACGTCGCGCAGCTCGCCGATGTCGCCGCGCTCGCTCTCCGGGGCGCGCAGGCGGATCGGGAGCAGGCGGATGCCGTCGCGGTACAGCCCGACCGTGCTCCCCTCCACGGCGTACTGCAAGCTGGTGGCGAGGTCCTCGCGGCTGATCCCCATCCGGCGTCCCACCTGTTCGTCGAATACCGGGCGCAGCACCTTGACCGGTTCGCGCCAGTCGTCGCGGATGTCGATCGCGCCGCCGTCGGCGCGCATGATGGCCTTGGCCTGCTCGGCGAGCCGGCGCAACTGCGCGTCGTCGCGCCCGCTGAAACGCAGCTCGATGCGGCTGTCACGGCTGGGGCCGATCCGCAGCTGCTTCACGATCGGGTCGGTCCAAGGCATCTGCTCGTGCATGAACTGCTTGACCGCCGCGCCGAGCGGTGCGATCTGCTCGAGTGATTCGACCCGCACGATGATCTGCGCATAGGCGTCGGAGTGTTCCTTGACGTCGTAGACCAGCGTGAAGCGCTGATGCGGGCCACCGATCGCGGTCGCGGTGCGCTGCACGCCGGACTGCGTGGCGAGGAACTCGCCCACACGCAGCGCGTCCTCGCGCGTCTTGCGGATGTCGGTTCCCTCGGGCTCCCAGATGTCGACGAACATCATCGCGGTGTTCGAGGCCGGGAAGAAGCCGGTCTTGATCGCGCCGAATCCCGCCAGCGATACGGCGAACACCGCGAGCGTGAGACCGATGGTCGTCCAACGGCGACGCATCGCCACGGCAAGCAGCGAGCGGAACATGCTGAATACCGGACCGCGATACGCGGCGCTGACGGACGTCGCGCCCTCCGCCACAGTCACCCGGCGAAATGCGAGGGCGGCCAGCAGCGGGGTGGTCGTGATCGCCGTGACCCACGACAGCAGCAGCGAAATGAGGATCACCCAGAACAGCCAGCCCGCGAACTCGCCGGTGGTATCGGGCGAGAAACCGATCGGCGAGAATGCGACGATCCCGATCGCGGTGCCGCCGAACAGCCCCCACACGGTGCGTCCCACGCTCTCGCGCGCGGCCTCCGGCGGGGTCGCGCCGGCCTGCACGCGCACCAGCATGTCCTCGGCGACGACGATCGCATTGTCGACCAGCATGCCGAGCGCGATGATCAGCGCGCCGAGCGACATGCGGTGCAACTCGACGTCGAAGACGTGCATCACGAACAGCGAGCCGGCGATCGTTACCAGCAGCACGGCGCCGATCACCAGTCCGACGCGCAGCCCCATGAACGCCAGCAGCACCACGAGCACGATCGCCAGCGACTGCGCGACGTTGAGCTGGAAACCGCGCACGGCGGTGGCGACGGTCCGGGGCTGGTCGTAGATGGGCACCACCTCCATGCCGGCCGGTACCACGGGAGTCAATGCCGTGAGACGCTCGCGAATACGCGCACCGACCTGGACGACGTTTTCGCCGGGCAGCATCGACAGCCCGATCGACAGCCCCGGGCGGCCGTCGATGTAGAACATCCGCCCCGGTACTTCCTCGTAGGCGCGCGTGATGCGTGCGATATCGCTGAGGCGCACCAGCCGGCCGGCCTCGCCGCCGATCAGCACGTCGCCCATCGCCGCCACCGAGGCGAACTCGCCGCTCGGCTCGATGCGTAGCAGTTCGTCGCCCACGCGCACGCGCCCGGCCTCGGCGACCACGTTCTGCGACTGCAACACGCCGGCGATCTGCTGCGGCGAGATGCCGAGCTCGCCGAGTTTCGCACGCGAGATGTCGACGTAGACCACCTCGCGCTGGGCGCCTTCGATCACCACCTTGCGCACACCGGGGACGCCGAGCAGTTCGCGCTTGATCACGTCGGCGGTGTCCCACAGATCGCGCCAGCTGTAGCCCTCGCCGGTCAGTACGACGTAGACACCGTAGATGTCGCCGAAATCGTCCACCACCAACGGTTCCTGCGCCCCCGGCGGCAGCTGGCGCCGCACGTCGGCGATCTTGCGCCTGAGCTCGTCGAAGATCGCCGGGAATTCCTCGGCGCGGTAGCTGTCCTTGAACTCGATCAGGATGTCGGAGACACCGGGGCGCGACACCGACATGCGCAGGCGACCGACCTGCTCCATGCGCTGGATCGCGTCCTCGATGTGATAGGTGACTTCCTCCTGCACCTGGGCGGCGGAGGCCCCGGGGTACCAGGTGATGACCTTGGCCATCTTGATCGTGTAATCGGGATCCTCGAGCTTGCCCATGCCGAGGAAGCCCCATAGGCCGCCGGCCGTGAGCAGCAGCACGAACAGCCACGACACCAGCGGGTTGCGGATCGCGTATTCGCCCGGGTTCATCGCCGGTCTCCGTGTCAGCCGGGCTCGCCGGCGCGCGGGGTGGCCTGTTCGCCGGCGGGCATGCGCGAGACCTCGAGCCCGTCGGCGAGCTGCGCCACGCCGACCGCGACGATCTCCTCGCCGGCACGCAGCCCCGACAGCACGCGGATGCGGTCGGCCTGCATCTCGCCGGTGCGCACCGCGCGCCGGCTCACCGTCATCGCCGCCGGGTCCAGCACCCACACCATCGGCTCCAGCGCCGCGTCGGCCGTGACCGCCGAGGCCGGGATCCACATCGCGGGGCCGGCGCGCAGCAGCCGCGACAGGTCCACCGTGGCGGTCGCACTCATTCCCGGCAGCACGACCATGTCGTCAGGGTTCGCCATGCGGAACGTGAGCTCGTAGGTCTGCGTCTCGGGGTCGGCGCGGGTAGCAGCCTCGACCAGGGCGAGCGCGATGCGTCGGCCCGGCGCGCCATCGAAAGTCACCCACGCGCTGGCCTCGGACCCGGTGCCTTCGACGCTCATGTCCGTCTGCGCCTCGAAGCTGCGCAGCAGCCGCTCCGGCAGGTCGATCTTCACTTCCAGCGCGTGCAACTGCTGCAGCGTGACGACCGGCTGTTTGGGCGCGACCTCCTCGAAACGCTGCACCATGCGCCGCGCCACGCTGCCGGCGAACGGCGCCTTCAGCACGGTGTACTCGAGGTTGCGGCGCGACCGTTGCAGCGCCGCCTCGGTGGTCCTGTAGCCGGCCTCGAGCCGGTCGTAGTCGAGCCGGGATATGTGGCCCTTGGGCAGCAGTTCACGCGCACGCTCGAAGTTGCGGCGGGCGTTCTGGTACGTCGCCTCGCGATCGCGCAGTTCGATGCGGAAGTCCGTATCGTCGAGGCGCGCCAGCTCCGCACCTTCGGCGACCGTGTCGCCCTCGCGCACCGCGATGTCGGCCACCGTTCCCGGCACGCGGAAGCTGAGGTCGGCGCGCCGCGCCGACTCGACGCGCGCGGGGAAGCTCCGCTGCTCGGACTGATCCCCGCTCGCGACCACGAAGGTCTTGACCGGGCGCACCGCAGGCGCGGCGGGCACGGATCCCGCGTCCCGATCGCCATCGCCATCGCAGGCAACCAGCAACACCAACAGTGAAGCGAACAACGGATGGAAGAGGGCACGCGGCATGGTCAACAGCTGCTCCGGCAAACGCCGCATCGGGGCGCGCATACTAGCCGCCACGCCGCGGCGAGGCGAGCAGATGGCCAAAATTTCATTGCTGGACAGCATCGCGGGCGCGTCACAGAATCCGCCGCAACACGACGCCGTTGCGCACGGGAGGGCGGATGGACGAACCGGTACTGTTGCATGCGGAAGAGGGAATCCTCACCATCACGCTGAACCGTCCACGGGCGCGCAACGCGATCGATCTGCCGACCGCACACGCGCTGGCGGAGGCGATGGAGCATCTGGACGCGGACCCGGCGCTGCGGGTCGGGATCCTGACCGGAGCCGGCGGCAATTTCTGCGCGGGCATGGACCTCAAGGGCTTCCTGGGCGGCGAGATGCCGATGCTCCCCGGGCGCGGTTTCGCCGGTTTCGTCGAGTGCCCGCCGCGCACGCCGCTGATCGCGGCGGTCGAAGGTTACGCGCTGGCCGGAGGCTTCGAGATCGTGCTCGCCTGCGACCTCGCGGTCGCGGCCGGGGACGCGCAGTTCGGATTGCCGGAAACGCGCCGCGGGCTGGTGGCGGCGGCCGGCGGTCTGGTGCGCCTGCCACGCATGGTGCCGTACCGCATCGCGCTGGAACTCGCGCTCACCGGTGCGACCATCGACGCCCGGCGCGCCTACGAGCTCGGCCTGCTGAACCGCGTGGTCGGGAACGGCGGCGCACTCGCGGCGGCCCGCGAGCTCGCGCACGCGATCGCCGCCAACGGGCCACTCGCGGTGGCGACCAGCAAGCGCGTGATGCGCGATTCGCTGGGCTGGAGCGACGCCGAACGGTGGGAGCGCCAGCACGAGGAAACCGCGCCGATCTTCGCCAGCGAGGACGCGCGAGAGGGCGCCGCGGCGTTCGCCGAGCGGCGCGCGCCGGCGTGGACGGGGCGGTAGCGAGGCATGGACGGCCGGTTGCCGTGACGACCTTCGCGTAGGTCCGGGCGGTGCCCGGACATGGTCGGCTGATAGGGGTAGGAAGGACCGATTGAGTTCGGCCCCCCCTCCCTCCGAACCGTACGTGCGGGTTTCCCGCATACGGCTCTCCAGTCGGTAGTCTTACCTCATCGAGGATCGACGTTCAGCGATCCGGGCTGCTTCCAGAGA
>CAUJIL010000094.1 GCA_963204845.1 Pseudomonadota bacterium
CGTGGTGATCGCCACCGCGGAGCACTGGGACCGGCTGTGCACGGTGCCCGGACTCGAATCGCTGGCGTTCGATCCGCGGTTCGCCGATGCAGCCGGTCGGGTGCGGCACGACGCGGCGCTCGCCGCGCGCCTCGAGGCCGCGTTGCGCCGGCATCCGGCGAGCGCGTGGTTCGCCCGGCTCGACGGGGCCGGCGTCCCATGCGAGATCTGCGATCCCGACTTCGCACTCGGACTTCACGACGATCCCGAACTGCGCGAGCGCGGCTGGGTGTGCTCCCACGAGCATCCGGTCGTCGGCCGGTTCGACCAGATCGGGTTGGCGTTCGATTTCTCCGCGACGCCGGCGCGGGTGCAGGGGCCACCGCTGGTGGTCGGCCAGCACAGCCGCGAGATCCTGGCCGAACTCGGTTACCCGCCCGAGGAGATCGAGGCGCTGTGCGAGGACTGCGTGCTCGCCTGGAGTCCCGGCGAAGCCCCTCGCAGCGTGCGCAGCCCCTGGCAGCCGGAGGCGGCGGCGGCGGAGTGAAGGGCGCCATGTGCGCGATCGTGCCGCTCGTGTGAACAAGCAGCCGATGCGTCTTCCGACCGACCGCTGCGGTCTGCAATACTGCCCTGGCGCAATCGAACACCTGCAGGAGCCCCCGATGTCCGAACCCGTCTTGCTGGTCCACAAGGATGGACCTGTCGCCACCGTGACCCTCAACCGGCCCGACGCGATGAACGCTTTTTCCGCGGAGCTGCGCCTCGCCCTGGGCAAGGCGTTCCGCGAGCTGAAGGCCGATCCCGGAATCCTGGTCGCGATCGTCACCGGAGCCGGCCGCGCGTTTTGCGCCGGCATGGACCTCAAGGAGCTGAGCAGCGGCGGCACCGACGCGTCCGGCTTCGACCGCAGCGTGGTGGGGCAGGACATGGCGGAGGCCATCGCGGAGTTCGAGGGGCCGGTGATCGCCGCCGTGAACGGCCACGCCGTCACCGCCGGTTTCGAGCTGGCGCTGGCCTGTGATTTCATCGTTGCCTCGACCAGCGCCAGGTTCGCCGACACCCACGCGCGCGTCGGCATCCTGCCCGGGTGGGGATTGTCGGTACGCCTGCCGCGGCTGATCGGCATCAACCGCGCCAAGGAAATCAGCTTCACCGGCAACACCGTCACCGCCGCGCAGGCCTACGAATGGGGCCTGGTAAACCGCGTGGTTGCGCCGGAGGAACTGCTGCCCACCTGCGTGGAACTCGCTCGGCAGATGGCCAGCTGCGTGCCGCACGTGCTGAAGGGGTACAAGAAGTTGATCGACGACGGCTACGGCACCCACCTGCCCGATGCCCTGAAGGCAGAGAAGCTCGCCGGCATCGAATCGGCCAGGCAGGTCACTGCCGCCGAGATCGCCACCCGGCGGGAAGGGGTGTTCCACCGCGGCCGGGACCAGACCCGGCAAACGAACCCGGAGCAAGGACAATGAAGCCGCTGGCAGGCAAGTCGGTCATTCTCACCGGTGCCGGTGGCGGCATCGGCCGACCCACCGCGCTGGTGCTGGCCGCCGCGGGCGCGCGCGTGGTCGTCAGCGACATCCACGAGGACAACCTGGCGCAAACGCTGGAGCAGGTGCGCGAAGCCGGCGGCGAAGCGATCGCGATCCGCGCCGACGTCACGCGGGAAGACGACATCCGAGCGCTGGTGCAGGGCGCGGTGGACGCCTTCGGCGGCGTGGACGGGGTGGTGAACAACTGCGGCAACAGCTTCCACCGGGACCGGGACGTGTTGTCGATGGACGTCGACACCTGGGATGCGACGATGGCGCTCAACGCGCGCGCGCCGATGCTGTGCTGCAAGCACGCGATCCCGGTGATGCTCGCGCGCGGAGGTGGCGCCATCGTCAATATCTCCTCCGGCGCTGCCCTCAGCGGGCAACTGGGAATCCCGGCCTACAGCGCCGCCAAGGCGGCCGTACTCTCGCTGACGCGTTCCGTGGCGACGCTCTACGGCGCCCACGGCATCCGCTGCAACGCCATCGCCCCCGGACTGATCCTCCACGATCGCCTCGCCGAGGTGTTTCCCCCGGAGCAGGTTCGCATCGACGCCGAGAACATCCTGAGCCCGCGCGCCGGAACCCCGGAAGACATCGCGCACGCGGTGGTGTTCCTGCTCTCCGACGCCGCCGCGTTCATCAACGCGCACGTGATGCCGGTCGACGGCGGCCTGCTTGCCCACACACCGACCTACGCACAGACGCTGGCTATGGGGTCGGCCGGGCCGAACACGGTTCAGGAGCGCTGAGCCGGGCCGGCTAGCCGCCCGATATGAGCCCGGAACCCCTCGACGATCTCCAGGGGATGCGATTTGGGGCTGCCGTGCGCGCCGCCCGGAACGGGTTCGACGGCCGCCTCGGGCACCTGCCGGGCGATTGCGTGCGTGACCTCGCGAAACCACGGCAGGGTCGCCGTGCCGAGCGACAGCGTCAGCGGGCAGCCGCTGCGCGCCAGAAGGTCGACGTCGACGGCCAGCCGTTGCGGATCGCGCGACTGATCGAGCCAGGTGTCGGCGTTGGCGAGCATGATCGCGCGATCGGCCGCGTCGAACAGCGCGTGCCAGCTCCCATCGCCGAACGCAACCTGCTCGATGAAGTGGACCGTACCGGCCTCGAGTTCACCGGCGTCGAGCAGCTCGGCCGCGCGCAGCAGCTGCGCCTTCGACGCGGCGAGCAGATCGGGGTGCTGCTCCGCCAGCAGCGCGAACACCGGCGGCTCGTGGAGGTACAGGCTGGCGACGAGTTCCGGATGCGAGGTCGCCAGCACGATGGCGATACAGGCACCGTAGGAGTGGCCGACCACGTGCGTCGGGCCCAGTCCGAGCGCACGGATCAACGCCGCCGCGTCGGCCACGTCGTCCAGGATCGTGCCCTGGCCGGGGACATCGCTGCTCGCGCTGTGGCCGCGGCGGTCGTACGTCACCACCCGGTGTTCGGAGCGCAGCGCGCTCGCGATCATTTCCCAGCTGCGGTGGTCGTCCCAGGAGCCGTGGATGCAGAGAACCGCGGCGCCGGCACCGGCGTCGGTGATCGCCAGTCGGACCGGGCCGGCCGAAACCCATCGGAGTGGGGCGTGTGCTGCGATGGTCGGCATGGCGTGCGGCTCCGGTTGCGCTTGGTTGGCGTGCCGAGTGTGCCATGTTTCCCGATGCCCGCGGTGTGGGCCGGGGAGGGGTTTCACGCGGCACCGATTCACGCTACGTTGACGCCGGCGTGTCCCCGCACACTTCCCGACCGGAGAGACTTCCCGATGAGTGATACGGTGCTGCTGCAGCGCGACGGTGCGCTGCTGGTCCTGACCCTGAACCGCCCCGCGAAAAAGAACGCGTTCAGCAACGAGCAGTGGGTGGCCTTGCGCGAGGCGCTGCTCGAGGCGGGAGACGACGACGGTGTGCGTGCCGTGCTGCTCACCGGCGCCGGCGGCAACTTCTCCGCTGGAGTCGACATCAACGACATGGTCACTGCCGGCGCCGATCATCCCTTCGAAAGTTGCGCGCGCGCGGTGGCTTTTTTCGAGAAAGCACTGCTCGCAGCCGCCAGCGGAGTGGCGGTCGGTGGCGGTGCGACGCTGTTGCTGCATTGCGACGTGATCTATGTGGGTAGCAGCCTTCGCATGCGCTTTCCGTTCGTCAACCTCGGGCTGGTGCCCGAATTCGCCAGCAGCTACATGCTGCAGGCGATCGTCGGTGCACGACGCGCGGCCGAGCTGATGTACACGGCGGAGTGGATCGATGGCGAGCGGGCGGTGGCCACCGGGATCGCCACCGCGTGCTTCGACGACGAACGGTTGCTGGAGCGCGCGCTGGAGAAGGGTCGCGAGATTGCGCAATGGCCGCTGAATGCGCTGCGCGCGACCAAGCGCACCCTGAAGAGCCACCAGCGCGAGGGCCTGGAACGTGCGTTTCGCGTCGAGACCGAGGGCATGCTCAGGCAGGCGCGCTCGCCGGAGAACATCGAGGCGATGACGGCCTTCCTGGAGAAACGTGCGCCGAGGTGGTGAGCGAACGGGGGCGAGGCCTGCGCCACGTGCCCGGCGGGACTCGTGCCGACCGGCAAGGCGGCTTATGCTGCGTGCGCGTGGCGGCGGATCGCCTGCCGCACATCCTTCGATCACCCGGGAGCGAACACATGACCGATCACGCGAGCGCGCTCGAGAATCTGGACCACGCGGCCTTCGAGGCGAAGCAGACCGCGGGCATCCGGGCATGGGTGGAGAAGCATCTCGATGGCGAAGTCGAGCAGATCGTCCGGCTCGAGCGCTGGCGGCCGCAGTGGAAGGTCAGGTACCGCAACGCGGCCGGGAGCCATGCCGTGCTCTTCCGCGGCAATCGACCGGTCGCCGGCGAGCACGACCTGCGCTTCGAGATGGAGGTCATGCAGGTGCTCGAGGCCAACGGCATCCGGGTGCCGCATGTCCACGGCTGGGTCGACTGTCCGAAGTCGTTCGTGATGGACTGGGTCGAGACGGCCGATCGCGCGCCCGGCATGGTGCATACGGCGATCGAGAATCCGGACACGCTGAGCGAGGAGCGCTGGCAGGCGTTGCTCGGTTACATGGAGCACCTGGCGCGGATCCACGCGATCCCGGTCAGCGCGTTCCGGCACATCCGCCAGCTCAGCCGGCCGCCGCAGACGGCGCGCGAGATCGCACTCCACCAGTCGGAACGCATGTACCGGATCGGCGTGAAGACGGGCAACAACGACACCGTCGTCGAGTTCCTCCAGACCTGGCTGCGACGCAACGTGCCCGAGCACCGCACCGAGGCCCGCTTCATCGCGGGTGATGCCGGCCAGTTCATGTCGGACGGCACCGAGGTGCTGGCAGTGATGGACTTCGAGATCGCCAACATCGGCGACACCCATTGGGATCTTGCGTGCTTCCGGGGCCGCCATCCGCTGGAGAACATGGGCGACATCCCGGCGCTGTACCGCCGCTACGCGGAGGCGAGCGGCACCGAGGTCGATCTGCGCGTGGTCGGCTACCACACCGTGGCCTTCCTGCAGCTGTCGGGTATCGGGGCGAAGATGTTCATGAGTCCCGAAACACGCGGAGGCAACTGGATCGAAGGCGCGCTGGAGTACTCCAGCATCATGCGCCGCGCCTTCGAGGCGATCGCCGAACTGCAGGACATCGAGCTCGATTTCGATCTGCATCTGCCCGCACCGGTGATCCAGGACTGGGAGGACTCGGGCCTTCGCAAGCTGCTGAGCGACATCGAACGCCTGCCGACCTCCAGCGCGTTCCAGCCGTGGGAGAAGAAGCTCATGGCCGACATCCCGCGCTTCCTGCTCGGCTATGCGCGTCATCGCGACTGGTTCGAGCGCGAAGCCATCAACGAGATCAGTCAGGTCACCGGCGCTGCCCACGCCTCGCTGGCCGACGCCGACCGGGCGCTGTTCGACGTGATCGCGCAGGACGATGCGGCCCGCGACGCGCTGATCGTGCCGATCATGCACCGGCGTCTGCTCCGCCTCGGCATGATCCTGGCGGGCAGCGACCCGGACTTCGGCAACCCGCTCTTCCACCGGCTCGACCCGATCCTCGATCGCGCCGGATCGACGTCCTGATCACGATGCGGCGAGCGGGCGGCCGCTGAGCGTTCCCGTTCCGGTTGTGCCTCAGCTGGCCGCCGCGGTGCCGAAGCGACGCAGGCGCAGGGCGTTGGCGAGCACGAACACGCTCGACATCGACATCGCCCCGGCGGCGAACACCGGCGACAGGAGTGCGCCGAAGGCCGGGTAGAACACGCCGGCGGCGAGCGGGATCAACGCGCTGTTGTACGCGAAAGCCCAGAACAGGTTCTGGCGGATGTTGCGCAGCGTGGCGCGCGACAACGCGATCGCGCGTGGCACGCCCTCGAGGTCGCCCGACATCAGCACCACGTCGGCGCTCTCGATCGCGATGTCGGTGCCGCTGCCGATCGCGATGCCCACGTCGGCCTCGGCCAACGCCGGGGCGTCGTTGATACCATCGCCGACGAAGGCGATGCGCCGGCGCGGCGCGCCCGCTGCCTGCGCCAGCTGGCGCAGCGCTGCGACCTTCCCGTCCGGCAACACCCCTGCGATCACCTCGTCGATGCCGGACTGGCGCGCGATCGCGCGTGCGGTGCCTTCGTGGTCACCGGTGATCATCGCCACCCGCAGACCCAGCCGATGCAGGGCGCGCACGGCCGCCGCGGAGGTGGGTTTCAGCGGGTCGGCCACGGCGAGGATCGCCGCCAGGCGGCCGTCGATCGCGGCGTAGAGCGGCGACTTGCCGTCGTCGGCGAGGCGCGCGGCGGTGTCGGCGAAGGCGGCGGCATCGAGTCCGAGGCGGCGCATCAGACGTTCGGCGCCGACCTCGACGCGCCGCCCGGCCACGGTTGCGCGCACGCCATGGCCGGCCTCGGCCTCGAAGCCTTCGGCGGTGGCGATCGGCACGCCGCGCTCGCGCGCCGCGGCCACGATCGCGCCGGCGATCGGGTGTTCGGAGCCGCGCTCGACCGCCGCCACGCACGCCAGCACCTCGTCGTGCGCGAAGCCCTCGGCCACCTCCAGGTCGGTGAGCCGCGGCTTGCCGACGGTGAGCGTGCCGGTCTTGTCCAAGGCGATCACGGTCGTGTCGCGCAGCAGCTGCAGGGCATCGCCGCGGCGGAACAGCACGCCGAGCTGCGCAGCGCGTCCGGTCGCGACCATGATCGAGGTCGGCGTCGCCAACCCCATCGCGCACGGGCAGGCGACGATCAGCACCGCCACCGCGTTGACCAGCGCGAAGCCGAGCGCCGGCACGCCGGCGGGCAACGCGCCGGCACCGAACAGCAGCCAGCCGAGGAAGGTGAGCGCCGCCAGGCCCATGACCACCGGCACGAAGACCAGCGTGACCTTGTCCACCAGTGCCTGGATCGGCAGCTTGGCCCCCTGCGCGGCCTCGACCATGCGGATGATCTGCGCCAGCACGGTGTCGGCGCCCACGCGCGTGGCGCGGAACGCGAAAGCGCCGCGGGTGTTCAGCGTGCCGCCGACCACCGTGGCGCCCGTGCCTTTCGCAACCGGCACCGGCTCGCCGGTGATCATCGACTCGTCGACGAACGAGGAGCCATCGATCACCTCGCCATCGACGGCGATCTTCTCGCCCGGGCGCACCTCGAGCACGTCGCCGACCGCGACCTCGGCGATCGGAATCTCCACCGGCTCCGTGCCGCGGCGCACGCGTGCGGTGCGCGGCTGGATGCGCAGCAGGCGGCGGATCGCGTCACCGGTGCGCCCGCGCGCGCGCGCCTCCAGCAGCCGGCCGATCAGGATCAGCGTGACGATCACCGCCGCGGCCTCGAAATACACGTTGACCGTGCCCGCGGGCAGCAGACCCGGAGCGAACAGCGCCACCACCGAGTAGCCCCACGCGGCCGCGGTGCCCATGGCCACCAGCGCGTCCATGTCCGGCGCGCCGCGCAGCAACGCGGGCACGCCCTTGCGGAAGAAGCGCAGCCCGGGGCCGAACAGCACCGCGCTGGCCAGCACGAACTGCAGCAGCCAGCTGCTGCGATGCCCGATCGTGCCCATGACCCAGGCGTGCATGCCTGGAATCAGGTGCGACCCCATCTCGAGCACGAACACCGGCAGGGTGAGCACGAGCGCGATCCCTACCGAGCGTCTCAGCGCGGCTTCCTCGGCCGCGACGGCCGCCGCGCGCGCACCCTCGTCGACCTCGCCCGCCGGCCGTGCGCCGTAACCGGCCTGCGTGACCGCCGCAACCAGCGCCGCGGCCGGCACACGCCCGCGGAACGCCACGTGCGCGCGACGGGTGGCCAGGTTGACGTTGGCCGTCGTCACGCCGGGCACACTGGCCAGCGCCTGCTCGACGCGACCGACGCAGCCGGCGCAGTTCATGCCCTCGATGTCGAGTTCGAGCGTGTTCATCGCGCAGCACCTCCGGCATCGATTACGGCGGTTGCGGATTATCGCGCATGGCGCTGCCGACGGCGCGGGTCCGGCGCGGCGGGGACCACACCCATACTGAGCGAATGGTAATTCTTCGCCCGGTCGATTCGCGCGATGATGCGGCCAGCCACTGGCTGCACGGGACCGGATCGGTGAACAACGATAACGTCGCGAGAATCGGCGCCGCCTCGGCGCAGCTGCTCGACAGCGTAACGGCGGTCGAGCAGCTGCTGGCGGTGGACGGCCTCGATTACCTGGTGTTCGATTTCCTCGGCGAGGGCTCGATGGGGCACCTCAGCCTGATGTCGAAGTTCATGCCGGGCGGCGGCTTCGCGCGCGAGTTCGTCGACCTGCACGTGATGCCGCATCTTCCCGCGCTGCTCGCCCGTGGCATCCGCGTGGTCGCCAACGCCGGCGGCGTGGATCCGGCGGGCTGCGCCGGGGCGCTGCGCGCGGCGGCCGAGGCGATCGGCCTGCGGCCGCGCATCGCCTTCGTCGAAGGCGACGACCTGCGCGGGCGCAGCGAGGAGATGCGCGCACGCGGCGTGCGCGACATGTTCGACGGGCGCGTCTTTCCCGAGGCGATCGAGTCGATGAACGCGTATCTGGGCGCCTTCCCGATCGCGGCGGCGCTGGCCGAGGGCGCCGACGTGGTGATCGTGGGGCGCTCGGTCGACAGCGCGGTGACGCTGGGTCCGCTGATCCACGCTTTCGGCTGGAGCGCGGAGCAGCACGACCTGCTCGCCGCCGGCACGCTGGTCGGGCACCTGATCGAGTGCGGCACGCAGGTCACCGGCGGCACCTTCACGGACTGGCGCAGCGTGCCCGACTGGGCCAACGGCGGTTTCCCGGTCGCCGAATGCCACGCCGACGGCAGCGCGGTGATCACCAAACCGCCCGGAACGGGCGGCCTGGTCACGCCGGGCACGGTGACCGAGCAGATGCTCTACGAGGTCGCGGATCCGCAAGCCTACGTGGTGCCCGACGTGGTCTGCGACTTCAGCGCGGTCAGCGTCACGCAGCAGGGACCGGAACGCGTTCTTGTCCGCGGGGCGCGCGGATACCCGCCGACCGCCACCTGCAAGGTCTCCGCCACCTGGCAGCGCGGCTGGCGCTGCACCGTGCTGCAGCCGATCGTCGCGATCGACGCGGTGCCGCGCGCCGAGCGCCAGGCGGCCGCGCTGCTGGCGCACCATGCCGCGTTGCTCGAACGCCGCGCGATGGCACCGGCGCTGGGCACCCACAGCGAGGTGATCGGCGCCGAGGCCTGCCTCGGTCCGCGGGCTCGTGCACGCGGTGCGCGCGAGGTGATCGCGCGCGTGGTCGTCGAGCACGCGGAGCGAGCGGCGGCGGAGTTGTTCGGGCGCGAGAGCTACGCGGCGCTGACCACGATGTCGGCCGGCAGCCTGATCCCGGTGTCGCCGGTGGTGGTGCCGGTGCTGCGCGTGTTCTCGTTCCTGCTCGACAAGACCGCGGTGCCGGTGACGCTGGACATCGACGGACGCAAGCGCCAGCTGGCGCCGCCCGCCGCAGGTGGTTTCGATCCCGCGGCGATCGTGCGCCCGCCGGTCCCGGAGCCGCCGCCCGCGTGCGAGAAACTCGAGCCGGTGCCGCTGCTCGCGCTCGCGCTCGCGCGCAGTGGCGAGAAAGGCAACCTGTTCAACGTGGCGGTGATCGCGCGCCGGCGGGAACTGCTGCCGTGGATCCGCGCGGCGCTGAGCCCGGAGGGCGTCGCCGACTGGTACGGGCACCTGTTCGACGATCCGGCCGCGCGCCGCGTCGAACGCTTCGAGGTGCCCGGCGTGCAGGCGCTGAATTTCGTGGTGCACGAGTGCCTGGGCGGCGGGATCATGGGCTCGATGCGCCTCGATGCCGCGGCCAAGAACATGGCGCAACTGCTGCTGGAGTTTCCGGTGCCGGTGCCAGCGGCGCTGCGCGCGGAGCTCGATCCGGCACTGCTGGCCGCGGGCGACGGCGCGCCGTGGCGGGGTGCTCCCTGAGCGGACGGATGGTTCGACCTGCCGGCGCGCGTGGCCGGATCCCTGCAGGAGGGGCGATGTTTCTCGACGGTTACCGGATGGTGGACATGTGCTGGATGGGCGGTGGCCCGTTCACGGCGCAGGTGCTGGGCGACCTGGGCTTCGACGTGATCAAGGTGATGGAGGTGCCGAAGCCGTCGTCGGGGCGCCGCGGCGAGCGCAGCACCGGCTCGCTGATCGCCGAGCACAACGCGGCGCAGATGGCGCACTACCGCTTCGGCATCCGCAATGCGCGCAGCATCCTGCTGGACCTCAAAAGCAAGGAAGGTCTGGAGGTGTTCCATCGCCTGATCGAGACCAGCGACGTGATGACCGAAGGTTTCCGTCCCGGCGTCGCCGATCGGCTCGGCGTGGGTTACGAGGCGCTGCAGCGGATCAATCCGCGGCTCGTGTACGCCGCGATCACGGGCTACGGCCAGACCGGGCCCTACCGTGACCGCCCGGGCCACGATGTGAACTTCGAATCGGTCGCGGGACTGATCGGCATGAACGGCAAGGCCGGCGGGCCACCCGTCGTGACCGGTGCGCTGGTGGCCGATTTCGCGGTGGGGGCGATGTCGGCCGTGTCGCACATCCTGGCGGCACTGCTGCGCCGTGAGAAAGCCGGCGTGGGCGCCTATTGCGACGTGTCCCTGACCGATGCGGTGTTCGAGACCAACGGCGGGGCGATCGGCCCCTATCTGGCCGCGGGCATCGAGATGCAGCGCGGCGAGATGTATTACTCGGGCTTCTGGCCGTTCAACGACGTCTACGAGACGAGCGACGGTGCCTACGTGTCGCTCGGAGCGTGGGAGCCCTATTTCTTCCGCAATCTCTGCCAGGCGCTCGGACGCGAGGACCTGGTCGAACTGCAGTGGGTGGTGGAGCGGCGCGACCATGTACGGGCCGAACTGGCGGCAGTGTTCAGGACCCGCACCCAGGCCGCATGGGTCGCGCTGTTCGAGCACGTCGATGCCTGCGTGACGCCGGTGAATACGCCGGCGCAGGCGGCCAACGATCCGCAGATGCGCGCGCGCGACATGGTGGTGGAACTGGATCACCCGCGCCACGGGAAGGCCCCGATGGTGGGATCCATGTTCAAGCTCGACGGCCAGCCGCTGGTGGCGCGGCACTGGATGAACCACCCCGGGGAGCACACGGACGCGGTGTTGCGGGAACTGGGCTACGCAGACGGTGAGATCGCCGATCTGCGCGCCCGGGGACTGGTCGGCTGAGTTTCCGCGGAGGAACGCGCATGACACAGGCGAAGGCGGACGGGCAGGGCATCCTGCGCGGCATCACGGTACTGGACTTCGGCCGCGTGGTGGCCGGCGGCTATTGCGGCCGCATCCTGGCCGACATGGGTGCGCGCGTGATCAAGGTCGAGGCGACCCACACCGGCGACCACATCCGCCTGCTGGGTCCGATGAGCGGTGCGGACTGGTGCATGCCACCGTCCATCAGCCCGATCTTCATGCACTGCAACGCGGGCAAGGAGAGCCTGTCGCTGGACCTGAAGCGTCCCGAGAGCATCGAGCTCATCCGGCGCATGCTCCCGCAGATCGACGTGGTGCTGGAGAACTTCACCTCCCACGTGATGCCCGGGCTGGGGCTGGGGTACGAGGACCTGCGCCGGATCCGGCCGGACCTGATCATGTGCTCGATCTCGGGCTTCGGTCCCACCGGCCCGCTGGCGGACGCACCGGCCGCGGACGGCATCGCGCAGGCCATGAGCGGCATGCTGTCGCTGATGGGCGAGGAAGACGGCTACCCCCATTTCGCGGGCAACGGCATCGCCGACACGGCTTCCGCCACGACCGCCGCCATGGCCATCCTCGCCGCATTGCTGGAGCGCATGCGCAGCGGCACCGGCCAGCACATCGATATCTCGATGATGCACACGCTGTTGAGCATGGACGGGGCGGCGGCGCCGTACTGCGTGGTCTCGAAGGGCGAGCACAAGGTGCCGCGCAGCGGTCGCGCCCATCACCTGGCGTGTCCCTGGGGCACCTTCAAGGGACCCGAGGGAAAGTACCTGGTCATCATGATGACCGGGCCGTGGGCGTGGAAGAAACTGGTGGCGCTGATGGGCCGTGAGGACCTGCTGACGCATCCGAAGTTCGCCTCCGACGAGGCGCGCCTGCGGCACAAGTACGAGGTCCACGACATCATCGAGGAATACCTGATGGGCTTCGACACGGCGGAGAATGCGTACCGGGCGCTCGCGGCCGAGCGGCTGCTGGTCGGCATCGTGCTCGACCCCTGGGAGGCGGCGACGCATCCGCAGACGCCGCCGGAAATGATCGAGTCGATCCCGTATCCGTACGCGGGTGCGCTGCCCACCATAGCCACGGCGCCGCGCTTCTCGCGCACCCCGACCCGCATCGGCCGGGCGCCGTTCATCGGCGAGCACAACCGCCGCGTGCTGCGGGAGCTGGCCGGCGTGGACGATGCGGAGCTGGACCGGCTGCATCGGGAAGGCGTGCTGTTCGAGGACGCCACGGTCACCCACCTCGAAGCGGCTGCGGCCGCTTCGGCGCCCTGAGGAACAACCCATGCTGAACCGGCTCGACGACTATTTCGTGCACCAGGGCAACCGTCCGCTGGACGAAGCCACGGGCAGCGGCGCGTTGTGGCAGGAGGCGCTGTATTTCAACCTGCACAGCGCCGACGGTCGCTGCTCGGCCATCGGCGGGCTCGACGTGTTTCCGAACAGCGGTTTCGCCGTGGCCTGGCTGATGGTGGAGAAGGACGGTGAGCACTTCGCCACGTTCCAGACCGACGGGCTCGGCAACTGGCGCGACGAGCTGGGCGTCGGGGCGCTGCGCTTCCAGGTGATCGAACCCTTGCGGCGTTGGCGCCTGTCGCTCGCCGACGAGGCCAACGGCATTCACGGCGAGCTCGAGTTCGAAGCCACTTCGGCGCCGACCCACTTCCGCCCGATCCGGCTCGAAGACGGGCGCGAGGTGGTGCTCGAGCAGTCCTACTTCAACCAGCTCGGTCGCTTCCACGGCAGCCTCGGCGTCGCCGGGCAGACGTTCAGCGGTTTCCGCGGCCTGCGGGCCAGGCGCTGGGGTGTGATCGACAGCCAGAAGCTGCCGTTCTACAACTGGATGTCGGTGCCGCTGAGCGACGGTGGCATCGTCGTGTGGCAGTTCGAGACACCCGCCGGCGAGGTGCTCTACTGCGACGGCGCGCGCCTGTACGACGACGGCCGCAGCACCGCGATCGTGCGCCTCGATCACCACTGGGAGCTCGGCGCCGCCGCGCGTCATCCGCACCGGCTCGACGCCGTGCTGCATCTGGCCGACGGCACCACGCTGCCGCTCCGGTTCCGCACCCAGGCCACCCATCACGTGGGCGCCGTGCCGCCGCACTGGAGCGATGCCGTGGCCGCGGAGCGCGACTACGCCGAAGCCGCCGCGTCGTCGATCGAACTGGTCGGCGAGTTCACCGTGGCCGGCGAGACGGCGATCGGTATCTACGATGTCGCGACGCGCCGGGGTTACCGCCGCTACGCGCTGCCGGCCCTGGAGAGCTGAACCGCTGCAAACCGGCGCCGCCCGGGCCGGTCGCCCCCTTGCCAACGAAGGAGCCGCCATGAGTGAACCCGCCCTGCTCGTCGAGCGCGACGGCCATATCGTCACGCTGACGTTCAACCGCCCGCGCTTCCGGAACTGCATGAACCCCGAGGTGTTCATCCGTCTCGCCGACGCGTGGGACATGATCAACGCCGACGACGACATCCGGGCCGTGATCCTCACCGGCGCCGGTGGCACCTTCTGCGCCGGCGCCGACCTCGCGCACACGGTGCGCTGGCGTGCCGGCGAGCCGCCGCAGGACGCGTTCGAGGCACGCTTTCGCGCCGATCCGGACCTCATGTGGAAAGGCCTGCTGCGCAACTTCCGCTGCAACAAGGCGCTGATCGCGGCGGTCGAGGGTTCGTGCATCGCCGGCGGCGTGGAGATCCTCGAGTCGACCGACATCCGCATTGCCGGCGAGGGCGCGCGCTTCGGCATCTCCGAGGTGCGCTGGAGCGTGTTCCCGCTGGCCGGCTCCACCGTGCGCCTGCGCCGCCAGATCCCTTACACCAAGGCGATGGAGATGCTGCTGACCGGTGACCACTACCCCGCCGAGGACGCCTTGCAGATGGGCCTGATCGGGCGTCTGGTGCCCGCCGGCACGGCGCTCGCCCGCGCGCGCGAGGTGGCCGAACGCGTTGCGGCCAACGGCCCGCTGGCGGTGCGCGGCATCAAGCGGGCGGTGCAGGAGACCGACGGACTCCCCGAGGAGGAAGCGCTGGCGATCGAGTACCGGATCGGTATGGAAGTCGCCCACAGCGAGGATGCCGCCGAGGGGCCGCGCGCCTTCGTCGAAAAGCGCGTGCCGCAGTACAAGGGCCGCTGACACCGATTCACGAGACCAGGAGACGACGATGTTCGACTACACCGAAGAACAGGAAGCCATCCGCAGGACCGCCCGCGAGTTCGCGCGCAAGGAAGTGGCGCCGGGGGTCGCCGAACGCGACGCCGCCGCCCGGTTCGACACACAGCTGTTCAAGCGCATGGGGGAGCTGGGCTTCATCGGCATGCTGATGCCCGAGGAAGTGGGCGGCAGCGATACCGACATCCTGAGTTTCAGCCTGGTGCTGGAGGAGATCGGCAAGGTGGACCTCGCCCTTGCCTGGTCGCTGTTCGCCTCGTTGTCGTTCGCCCATCCGGTGGCCACCCTGGGCACGCCCGAGCAGAAGGCGCTGTGGATGGACACCATCGTCCGGCCCGTGCTCCGGGGCGAGGCCAATACCGCGATGGGGATCACCGAACCGGACGCGGGTTCCGACAACGCCCGCATCCGCACCCGCGCCGTGCGCGACGGGGACACGTGGGTGATCAACGGATCCAAGACCTTCATCACCGGCGCTGGCCTCGACATCTGCAAGGGCGTGGTGGCGGTCTGCCTGACCGATCCGGAGCAATTCCGCTTCGATCACATCTTCATCCCCACCGGCACGCCCGGGTACCGCATCGGTCCGCCGCTGCGCAAGATGGGGCTGCATTCCAGCGACACGCGCGAGCTGTTCTTCGACGACGTCCGCGTGCCGCTCAACCACCGTATCGGCATGGAGGGGCAGGGCCTGGAACGCACCAAGAGCGGGTTCTTCACCGCGCGCATCCTGATTTCCTCCACCTGCCTGGGCCTGGCCGAGGAATGCCTGACGCTGGCCACCGACTGGGCCAGGCAGCGGGTGGCGTTCGGCAAGCCGATCACCCGCTACCAGTACGTCCAGGGCCTGCTGACCGACATGGCCCTGAACATCGAACTCGGACGCCTGATCCGCGACAAGGCCGCCCACTTGGCCATGCAGGGCAAGCCGTTCGCCAAGGAGGCGTCGATGTGCAAGTGGTTCGTGACCGAGATGGCCAAGGACTGTGCCGACAAGGCGGTGCAGATCTTCGGTGGCATGGGCTTCATGGAAAGCTGCCCGGTGTCCCGGTATTACCGCGACATCCGCGCCGCCACCATCGGCGAGGGCACGACCGAGATCCAGCGCCACGTAGTGGCGCGCGAAATGGGCCTGCGCTCGTGAGCGCCTGAGGTTGCCGCCATGACCAACGAGGTGTCCGGCTCCGACCTGGGCGTGGCCCGGATGGCGGTTCGCTACCCCGAGCGGGCAGCGGTGATCTGCGACGGCTGCCCGACGCTGAGCTTCCGGGAGCTGGACCGGCGTGCCAACCAGCTGGCGCGCGTGTTCCGTGCCCACGGCCTGGGCAAGGGCGACCACGTGGTGCTGCTGTGTTCCAACCGCCCGGAATTCATCGAGGTCGCCACCGCGGCACTGCAGTGCGGCGTGGTGTTGTCGCCGGTGAACTGGCATCTCGCCCCCGACGACGTGGCCTACGTGGTGGAGAACTGTGGCGCACGCGGGTTCATCGCGGAGGGACGCTTCGCCGAGGCGGCGCGCCACGCCGCGCGCCAGAACGCGGATCGGCTGCAGCTGTGCCTGTGCATCGGGGAACCGGTCGCGGGTTTCGCGGATTACGGCCGCGCCCTGGCGGGGCAATCCGCCGCGGCGCTGGAAGCGCCCGCACCGGGAGGGTTGATGTTCTACACCTCGGGCACTACCGGGCGGCCCAAGGGGGTGCGGCAACTGGCCGAAGCGATCCAGTTCGAACCGTTCATCCGGCATTTCGCCGTGCTCTACGACTACCAGAGCGCGCGTGGCGACGCCGTGCTGGCCGCCGGCCCCCTCTACCACGGCGGCTCGATGATCATGTGCGCCGTCGTGGCACTGAGCTGCGGCGTGACCACGGTGTTGCTGCCCCGTTGGGACAGCGAGGAATGCCTGCGGCTGATCGAGCGCCATCGCATCAGCCAGGCCTTTCTGGTGCCCACGATGTTCCACCGCCTGCTGGCGCTGCCCGAGCCGGTGCGCCGTGGCTACGACCTCGCTTCGTTGCGCCTGATCCTCCATGGCGGGGCGCCGACCCCCATCGAGGACAAGCGGGCGATGATCGAGTGGCTGGGTCCGATCCTGACCGAGGTCTACGGAGCGACCGAGGGCTTTTCGATGTCGATCACCTCCGGCGAGTGGCTGCGCAAGCCCGGATCGGTGGGCAGGCCCCCGCCCGGTAGCGTGAGGATTCTCGCTGGCGATGCGGCACCGCTGCCCCCGGGTGAGGTGGGCACGATCTACGCGAAGCCCGCCGGTGATTTCGAATACTTCAACGACGCGGCCAAGACCGCCGCCGGCCGGCAGGGCGAGTTCGTCACCGTCGGCGACCTCGGCTACCTGGACGAGGACGGGTATCTGTTCGTCACCGGCCGCAGCGCCGAACTGATCCTCTGCGGCGGCAGCAACGTCTATCCGGCCGAGATCGACGCCGCCCTGCTGGCGCACCCCGCGGTGCTCGATGCCGCCACCTTCGGCGTGCCCGACGCCGACTGGGGCGAGGTGGTCCATGCGCTGGTCATCCCGGCACCCGGACGCCCCGGTGACGAGGCCTTGCGCCGGGATCTGCTCGCGCATTGCCTGGCCCGGCTGGGCAGCCTGCGCAGCCCGCGTGACATCGAGTTCGTCGACACGCTGCCGCGCAACGACGCGGGCAAGCTGCTGCGCGTCCAGTTGCGCGACCGCTACCGTACACACCGCCTGCGCTAGCCGGAGACACGCACCGATGGGACCGCTCGCGGGATTCAGGATCATCGAGATCGCCGGCATGGGCGCCGCGCCGTTCACGGCCATGATGCTGGCGGACATGGGCGCCGAGGTGCTGCGCGTCGAGCGCCCCGGCGGCAATCCCATGACCCGGATGGCCGATGTGGCGGCCGACGTGTTCAGTCGTGGCCGCCGCTGCGTCGCCATCGACATCAGGACGCCGGAGGGCGTGGCGGTGGTGCTCGATCTGGTCGAGCACGCCGATGCCCTGTTCGAAGGCAACCGGCCCGGGGTCATGGAGCGCCTGGGCCTGGGGCCGCAGACCTGCCTGGCCCGCAACCCGCGGCTCGTGTACGGCCGCCTCACCGGCTGGGGGCAGGACGGCCCGCTGGCCCACGCGGCGGGCCACGACATCAATTACATCGCGCTGTCCGGCGTGCTGAGCCTGGTCGGGCGCCACGGGGAGCCACCGGTGCCGCCGTCGAACCTGCTGGGTGATGTGGCCGGCGGCGGCATGAACCTGGCCTTCGGCCTGGTCTGCGCGCTGCTCGAGTGTCAACGCTCGGGCCGCGGACAGGTGGTGGATGCGGCCATGGTGGACGGGGCCGCCACGCTGAGCACGTTGCAGCACGGGCTGCTGCATGCCGGCTACCAGCGCCCGCGCGGCGAGAACATGGTCGATTCCGGCGCGCATTTCTACAACACCTACGAGACGGCCGACGGGGAGTACATCGCCATCGGCAGTTTCGAGCCGCGGTTCTACCGCGAATTGCTCGATCGGCTGGGACTGGCCGAGGCGGACTTCCCCGAGATGGACGTCACACGCTGGCCGGAACTCAGGGAGCGTTTCGCCGCGCTGTTCAGGACGCGCACCCGGGCGCAGTGGTGCGCGGTGTTCGAGGGGACGGACGCCTGCTTCGCTCCGGTGCTGTCCCTTTCCGAGGCGCCGCAGCATCCGCACAATGTGGCGCGTGGCGTGTTCGTCGACGTGGCCGGCGTGGTGCAGCCGCGACCCTCGCCGCGCTTCAGCCGCACCGACGGCGCGATCCAGCGCCCGCCGGCGCGTCCGGGACAGCACACGCGGGAAGCGCTGGCGGAGTGGGGCATCGCCAGGGAACGCATCGACGAACTGCTCGGCAAGGGCGTCCTGGAGCAGACGAGCGACGCCGGCGTCGTGTGAACGGGCAAGTCGGACTGCAAGGGGAGGTAACTCGCGATGGGACGACTACTGGAAAACGCCAGGGCATTCGTCACTGGCGGCGGCATCAGCGTGGGGCGCGCCTGCGTGGAGCGCTTCGTGGAGGAGGGCGCGCAGGTTGCGTTTCTCGACATCCACGCGGGCCGCACGCAGGCGGTGATGGAGGCCACCGGCGCGCTCGGCTACGTGGCCGACATCGCGGATCGCGAGGCGGTGTTCGCGGCGGTGAACGATGCGGCGGCGAAGATGGGCGGCCTCACCGTGCTGGTGAACGTGGCCTCCGTGATGGAGGGTGGCCGCGTGGTGGACACCACCGAGGCGCAGCTGGACCGCATGTTCGCGGTCAACGTGAAAGGCTACTACTGGGCCACGCAGGCCGCGGTGCCGCACATGCTGAACGCGGGCAAGGGCAGCATCGTGCAGTTCGGCAGCGTGGCGGCGACGCATCCCGGCTGGGGCGAGTCCTACGGTATCGTGAAGGCCAGCCAGCTGGCGCTGGCCTACGAGTGCGCGATGGAGTACGCACCGGCGATCCGCTCCAACGCCGTGATCTGCGGCTGGATCCAGGATTCGCCGTCGTCGCGGTTGCTGCAGACGATCCCGGAGGTCATCGGGCCGATCATGGCCGACCACCCGATGCACCGCGGTGCGACCTCGGCGGAACTCGCCAACGTCTGCCTGTTCCTGGCCTCCGACCTGGCGAGCGCGATCAACGGGGAAACCGTGGTCGCCGACGGCGGCCAGACGCGCACGCAGGGCAACCTGAACGCGCTGATGCAACAGATGGGGCCGCTGTTCGCCGCCAACCCCGAACTGCTCGCCCGTAACCTCAGGAACCTCGCGGCGGTCACGCCGGATGAACTGATGAAGCCCTGAGGGGGCGCGTGGTGCTCTGGCGCGCCTCCGATCAGTCGATCACCGCCACCGCGGAGATCTCGACCAGCATGTCCGGGTGACCCAGCGCCTGCACGCCGACCAGCGTCGAGGCGTTCGGCGGGAAGGGCTGGTCGCCGAGCGCGTCGTTCAGCGCGCGCCCGAACTGCTCCATGACTTCCGGGTCCAGGTTCTTCACGTACATGACGCTGCTGACCACGTCGCCGGGGCGCGCACCGGCGGCGGCGAGCGCGGTCGCGAGGTTCTGCAGCACCTTGACCGTCTGCGCGTAGTAGTCGCCCGCGCCGATCAGGCGCATCTCGTGATCGAAGGCGCCCTGGCCGGCGACGTAGACCGTGCGGCTGCCGGACGCCACCACGACCTGCGAATAGCTCGGCAATTTCATCAGGGTGTCCGGGTTGATGTGCTGCTTCGTCATGCGGGATCCTCCGGTGGTGGACGGTGATTCGGTTGGCTGGGTTCAAGCAGGACGAGCGGGTCACCGACCGTGACGGTCCCCGGACGTTCGACGACCACATTGACGCCGAAGCGACGCTGGCAGTGATCGACCAGGCTGCGCATCAGGCGCGGGCGCTCCGGCACCGCGCACCAGTCCTGCGCACGCACGGTCATGCTGCAGCGCACGGTCCCGCTGTCCACGCGCAGCACCGCGCTGCCGAGTTGCAGCCGGGCGCCGATCCAGTCGTTCTCGGTCAGCGCCGGCGCGCCGCTCGCGTGGATGAGCAGGTTCGGCCGGAATCGCTGCACCGAAGTGTCGGCATCCGCGCGTTGGGCCAGCCAGGCCAGCGAGTCGGTGGTCAGCAGATGCACGGGAAACGCATCGTAGTAGGCGCCAGGTGGCGTCGCGTTTCCCGCCAGCTGCGCGAGCACGTCCACCGCTACCCCGGCGAAGTCGGGTGCGATCTCATCCAGCTGCAGCGCCATCGCCTGCGCGAACTCCGCGTCGGTGCGCGCGGACGCCAGCCGGTAATGTGCACGGTTCGAGGGGTGCGCACGCGGCGCGAGCCGCAGCCGCTGGCCGAGGGCGTCGCCGAGCCGGGTCGCGGTCGCGGGATCGCGCGCGCTCAGGCGTTCGCCCCGCGACGTCTCGATCAGCACATCGGGGACGTCCGCGTCGTAGCAGTCGGCGCCCGGCTGTGCCCCGGGGAGGTGCCGTGCGCGGTACTGCAGCAGCGCCGGCCATTGCTTCGCGTTGCGGATTTCACCCTTGTGCTCGTCGATGACGGCCCAGCAGCGATCGCCCGCCACGCCGAGCGTGCCGAGCAGGACAGAGTCGACGGTCTCACCGCCCATGCTCTTGACCGGGTATCGCCAGATCTCCTGCAGGTGCCCGAGCGTCATCACTTCGTGTACGCCTCGGGTTTCCACAACTGCTCCTCGAGGCGCAGCGTCGCGATGCGCCAGCCGGCGGGTGTGCGCACCGCATCGACCGTGTAGGTCCCGCCCGCGGCCAGTGTGCGGTTGTGCATATAGAAACGCAGGGTCGCCGTGTCCCCGTGCATTTCGACGATGTGGTTCGATACGAAATGCCACGGTACGCCGTCGTACCCCTTGCGGTGGCCGAGGCTCTTCGACAGCCAGGCGAAGATCGCCTCGAATCCGGCCAGGTGTTCGTCGAGGGCGAGCGGGTTGCGCCCCACGCCCACGTACGCGGCCACCGCATCGGGCGTGAAGGTGTTCGCGAGCAACTCGCGGTCCAGCGTGTCGATGCCCCACGCGTAGCGGCTGCTCAGTTCGATCACGTCGAGGCGATCGGCGGTCGCGTCCGACGCCGTGGCGAACGGAGGCGCCAGGCCGAGGCACAATGCGAAGAGTAGTGCGGCGCCGGTCCTGAACGGGGTCATCTGCGGTGTTGCTCCGGTGCGTTGGTGGATGCGTGCGGGCGTGATTTTTCCTATACATCGGCGCCCTACTTCCCCCGGCTCTTCTCCAGGTGCACCCAGGCGGGCGGGAGCGAGACGTCGCGCACGGGATGACGCGGCGGCATGTTGAACTCGGCGGGCGGCTGCCAGCGCATAGCGCGCATCACCTCGCCGATGTGCTTCATGTTGAGCATGTCGTGGCTGTAGCAGAACGTGCCGTTGCCCACGTAGTACAGGATGGACAGACCCGGCACGGAATACGGCGAGCCGTCTTGCTTCTCGCCCATCACCTGATCCCACTGGCTCACCAGGCGGTGGCCCTCGACCATGGTCCAGTTCTCGGGCGTGGACCAGCCGTAGCCGGTGAGCCCGGCCATCGACTTCTCGAAGAAGATGCGGATGTTCTCGCGGCCCTCGATGCGCCCCCATGCGGGGTCGATGTAGACGCCGTCTTCGGTGAAGAAGTCCGCAAGCTCGCTCCACTGCTTGCGGCCGGCATCGATCTCGTCGCGCGTGGCGACGAAGCGCTCGTAGGTCTCGCGGGCCTCTTTCTCGATCGAGCTCGACATCGTGGGGTTCTCCTTCGTACGTCGGAACGCTACAGGGGCGGAACGGGCACGCGGATCGCGGGCGCTTCGACCCCGCCGTCGACCTGGAAGACCTTGCCCGTGACCCATCCGGCTGCGGGCGACGCCAGGTAGAGCGCACAGGCGGCGATGTCCTGCACGGTGCCGGGCCGCCTCATGGGCGTGTTCTCGTCGAACTGGGTGCGCAGCGCCTCGTTGGTGAGGACCACGTCGAGGGCTTCCGTGGCTACACCGCCGACGGAGATCGCATTCACGCGCACGCGCGGCGCGATCTCGGGCGCCAGGTTGCGGGTCATCATGTTGAGAGCGGCCTTTCCCGCGGCGTACGCGACGAAGGCCGTCTGCACCATGTCGCTTTTCGTGACGTCGGTGGGAACCGCGAGCCCGCGGCGGCCGCGGGCCTCGATCCCGCGCACGGTCTCGTCGAGATCGGACTTCGTGCGCGCCGCGACGACGACGTCGGCGCCGGCTTCGGCGAAGGCCCAGGCGATGCCGCGTCCGATGCCCTTGCCACCGCCGGTGACGATCGCCACGCGATCGGGGATGCGGAACAGGTCGAGGATCACGGCGCCTTCCTCGCGAGCTCGGGTGCGGCGCGGCCCGCGACGAGCGGAAGATCGAGGTAGCTCTTGATGCCGGGTGCGGCGCGGCACACGGCGGGAATCGCGCTCACGACGTGGATCGCGGTGGCGACGACGCCGGGATTGCGCACGAGGCCCTGCTCGATCGTCTCGGGGTGCCAGCCGTGGAAGGTGACGAGCGACGAGGGATCGCCGCGAACCTCGACCTCGAAGCGCACGCCCTCGGGGCCGAAGCTCCAGCCGGATTCGAACGGACCGTCGCCCATGAACCAGTTCGTGCGGACCTCGATCACGGTCTGGCCGCGCACGGTTCCCTCCCAGGTGAAGCGCTGGGCGGTGACGAGCCCCGGCTCGATGACACCGATCGGTGAATCGACCGGCTCGGACGAGACGGAGACCTCGTGCCGGGTGCGCTTCTTGGGATCGAGATCGAAGCCGAGCTCGTCGGCGACCATGTCGATCGACTGGCAGAACCCGTCGCCGAGCATGTGCACCATGATGCTCTTACGGGCCTCCTCGGGCGTCTTGCCGAAGAGCATGATGTCGCGAACGACCTGCGGTGCGCCGTAGGTGCGGATGTCGGACCACTCCTCGGCGCGCACGTACGAGACGTTGCGCGTGAGCGCGGAGATCATCAGCGGGAAGCGCTCCGTGATACCGCCGGGATTGATGCCCGTACCGTGCAGGGTGGCGCCGCCCTTCTGGCAGGCGGCCTCGAGCGCGGACCAGTCGCGGTGGCCGCGATAGAACCAGTTGAGCGGCGTGGCGACGTTCTTGCCCGACTCGAGGATGCGGGTGACCTCGGGCAGGTTCGCCATCACGGGCGCGTACAGCACGCAGTCCGCGTCCAGGTCCAGCAGCGCCTGCACGTCGTTCGTTGCCTTCACGCCGGTCCGGCCGCAGCCGGCGATCTCGCCCGCATCGAGCCCCACCTTGTCGGCGCTGTGCACCCAGACGCCCGCGAGCTCGAGCTCGGGATGCGAGACGATGCCCTCGATGGCGGCGCGGCCGATGCCCCCCGTCGCCCACTGGATCACGCGATAGGTCATGCGAGGTCTCCCGGAACAGGCCACGGACCCGAACGAGCCTCCACTTTACTCTACGCGAGGCAATCGTGTGGCGTCCCATCGACTCGTGTACCCTGCTGGGGGGCGTTTTGGGCTTCGCCGAGCTGTTCACGCCGGAAGCGGACTTCAACGTGACGGACTACATGGGCGCCGAGTCCGGTCGCATCCGCGGCCGCGATCGCATCGTGGAGACCGTGAGCACGGTTCTCGCGAAGGCGCGCACGGTCCACCAATCAAGAGGGCCTGGATAGTCTCCAGGCCCTTTTTCTTTGCACGAATCCCCGCGTGGCGGGGGGGTTCCGGGGATTTGCCCCGCAGAAGTGGGATGCCGCCGATGCTGTGGCCGAAGGCGTCGATGTACCCGCCTTGCTGGCCGAGGCGATGCCGGTCGCCAACACGCAGCCCCGCCAACCGTTCGAGATCACGCAATGGCGTGCCTGCGAACGCTTCACCGGCGAACCTCAACCCCGGCGCTGGCTGATCCAAGGCGTGTTCCCGCTCGCCCAGGCCGCACTGGTGGCGGCCGGTGGCGGTGTCGGCAAGTCCTTCCTGCTGCTGGCACTGGCCCGCGAGGTCGCCGCCTTCGATGGTGTCTGGGCCAATGCGCCGACCCTGTTCGGTGGCGTGCTCGCCGGCCACGGCGTGGCGATCTATGTCACCGCCGAGGACGACGCCATCGAAGTGCACAACCGGCTGAACGCGCTGGGGCCGATCCCGGACCGCCTCTACGTGCTGCCGCGTCCCGATGCCGGTGGCGCGATACCGCTGTTCGCGCCCGATCCGGCCACCAGAGGCCCATCGACCACCCCGGCGTGGTTGGCGCTGGAGCAGCAACTGACCACCGTGGCCGGTCTGCGACTGATCATCCTCGATCCGCTGCAGCCGCTGTGCGCGCTTGATCTGAACGTGCCGGAGAACGCCCAGTTCGTCTGCTCCCGGCTGGCGGCGCTCGCGGCCAGCACTGGCGCCTCGGTGATCGTGTCGCACCACTTCGCCAAGCGCGAGGCCTCGACACCCGAGCAGGCCCGCGAAGCGATCCGGGGCACCGGTGGCTTGGTCGATGGGGTGCGCTCGGTCTACGCGCTGTGGAACCCGAAGGAGGATCAGGCCAAGGCGATCTGCAAGGCACTGGGCGAACCCTTCGAGCGCGGCCGGGTGGTGATGGGTGGCGTGGTCAAGGCCAATGGCCGCGCCAACCTGCGGGTGACCACCTTCCTGCGCGACGCCCGTGGTCTGCTGGTCGATCGCAGCGACGCCCTGATCCGCGCCCGCCAGACCGACGTGGATCTGCTGCCAGACCTCAAGGCCGCCATTGCGCGGGCCGCCTCCGAGGGCAAGCCCTACACCAAGACCGGCGGCAACGGCGTCTACGAGCGCCGCCACGAACTGCCGGAGGCCTTCCACGCCATCGGGAAGCATCGGCTGGCCGAGTGGGTGGGGACCC
>CAUJIL010000095.1 GCA_963204845.1 Pseudomonadota bacterium
CCTTCCTGATGTGCCGCGAGGCGATCCCGCACCTGCTCGCCAGCGGCGGCAACATCGTTAACGCGGCCTCGACCTCGGCGCTCGCCGGCCTGCCGTGGGGCGGTGCGTATTCGGCGTCCAAGGGCGCCGTGCTCGCGATGACGCGCACCATCGCGATCGAGTACGGCCGCGCCGGGCTGCGCGCGAACTGCGTCTGTCCCGGCGACATCGCCACCCCGATGTCGGCCAGTCCGCACCTGCCCGAGGACGCCGACCGGCGCTGGCTGGCACGCTGCAGCTCGCTGAACGGACCGCGCGGGCCGGAAGTGGTGGCCGGCGTGATCGCGATGCTCGCCAGCGACGACGGTGCACACATCAACGGCGAGGACATCCGCGTCGATGGCGCGACGCTGTCCTGAGCGGCACCCGGAGCCTGCACGATGAACCCGACGATCGACTCGCTGCTGCGCCCCGGTGCGTTCCCCGGCTGCGAGCAAGCCGCGCGGCTGATCGAGACGCACATCTCGTGGGTGCTGCTCGCCGGGGACTTCGCGTACAAGATCAAGAAGCCGCTCGATCTCGGCTTCCTCGACTACTCGACGCTCGCGCTGCGCCACCACTTCTGCGAGGAGGAACTGCGCGTCAACCGCCGCTACGCGCCGCAGCTGTACCTGGACGTGGTCGCCGTCACCGCCGGCGCCGACGGTGCCGGCATCGGCGGCAGCGGGACGGTGCTCGACTACGCGGTGCGCATGCGCCGTTTCCCCGACGACGCGCTGCTCTGCGACGCGGCGGCGCGCGGGGCCGTCGGCACGGCCGTCTGGCGCCGCTTCGGGGACGATATCGCCGCCGTGCACGCCACGCTGCCGGTCGCCGGCCCGCATCACGACGACGGGCGCGGCACGCCGTTGAAGGTGCGCGACGCGGTGAACCAGAATTTCCGCCAGATCCGTCCCTACCTGCGCGACGTGGCCGATATCGGCCTGCTGAACCGGCTCGAGGAGCAGGCATGGGCGGCCTGCCAGGCGCACGAGCGCACGCTGTGGCAACGCTACGAGGCCGGGCTGGTACGCGAATGCCACGGTGACCTGCATCTGGGCAACATCGTGCTGCTCGACGGGCGCGCGGTCGCCTTCGACGCCATCGAGTTCAATCCGGCGCTGAGCTGGATCGATCCGCTCAGCGAGCTCGCTTTCCTGGTCATGGATTGCGAGAGCCGCGGGTGTGGTGCCGGCGGCTTCGTCGCGCTGAACGCGTGGCTGGAGCACGCGGGCGACTACGCCGGCCTCGCGCTGCTCGACTTCTTCTGCGCCTACCGCGCGATGGTGCGCGCCAAGGTCGCGGCGCTCGGCGGCGGCCGGCCGCCGTTCGGCGAGGGTTCGCAAGCGCAGCAGGACTGCCGGCGTTACCTGGCGCTGGCCGAGCGCTTCGCGCAGCCGCGCCGCGCGTTTCTCGCCATCACCTGCGGCGTTTCCGGCTCCGGCAAGTCGACGCTGGCGGAGACGGTCGCCGGCGCCGCGCGTGCGATCCGGCTGCGCTCGGACGTGGAGCGCAAGCGGCTGTTCGGGCTGGCGCCGAACGCCGACAGCCGTGCCGCGGTCGGCGAGGGAATCTACGGCCAGGACGCGAGCCGGCGCACCTTCGCGCGGCTGGTGGAGCTGGCGCGCGACGTCGTCCGTGGCGGATTGCCGGTGATCGTCGATGCGACGTTCATCCACCGGGGGCACCGCGACGATTTCCGCCGGCTCGCGCGCGAACTCGGCGTGCCCTTCCACATCCTGCTCTGCGAGGCGCCGCGCGAGGAGCTCGAACGGCGCGTACGTGCACGCGGTGAGGCGCGCGACGACGCCTCCGAGGCCGACGAGGCGGTGCTCGCGGCACAGCTGGCCGCGGCCGAGTTCCCGGACCTCGCGTCCGAACCGGAGACGCTGCGGGCGGGCGGCGCGCAGGCGCTGGCGCCGCCGGAACTGCTGGCGCGTCTCACCGGCGCTTGACCGTAGTCAAGGATCCGCGCCGGTGCGCGTCGGATAGTGCACCGCGACGATTTTCAACAACGCATCGGGAGGAACGGCGATGGCCGCTTCGCAAGGGGACGCCCTGCACGAACTCGAGGAACTGCTGCAGCGCTACGGTCACGGTGCGCGCCTGGCTGGCGCTTCCCCGGTGCGCTCGGAGCACCTGGCCACCGCGGACTGGAAGCCGCCGGTGGACATCGCCGAGAGCGCCGAGGCGTACCTGATCGAGATGGATATCCCCGGCGTGCCGCGCGACGGCGTGCGGGTGACGATCGAGGACGGTGTGCTCACCATCCAGGGCAGCCGCGAGGCGGCTGACGAGGCTGGCACCGTGCGTCGGGCGCACCGCAGCGAGCGTCCGCACGGACGCTTCGCGCGCAGTTTCGCGCTGCCGGAGGGCGCCGATCCCGAGCGCGTCTCGGCGCGCATCGAGGACGGGGTGCTGCACGTGGCGATCGCCCGGCGCGCCGAATGCGGACGCCGCGGCGTGGAGATCCGTGTCGACTAGGGTTCAGCGCCGCCCGGGCGCGGGCGTGGTGCCGCGGTGGTGGATCGCGAGCGCGGTCTGCATGAACTCGCGTTGCAGTGTGCCGACGTGCGGCGCGACCAGAGAGAGCACCTGCAGCACGCCGTCGTCGATGATTCCCTCGTCGTGGCCGGGGCGGTCGCCCATCAGGTTGTCGAAGTTCAGCCAGTAGGTGATCGTCAGCGCGATGCTGCGCGCGAGCAGCGCGATGCGCTCGTCGTCGATGTCCATGATGCCGGCCTCGCGCAGCTGCACGCAGATCGCGCGCGCCGCGTCCTGCTTCATGTGCAGCAGCCGGCGGAACGGCCGGCGGATGTGTTCGTAGCGCTGCAGCAGCAGCGAGACGTTGCGGTACAGGAAGCGGTAGGCGTGGATGTGCTCGAACACCACGACCAGGTAGAACCAGTTGTCCTCCAGGCGCAGCGGGTTCTGCACCGGTGCGCGCAGGATCACGTTGAACTGCTCGTAGAAGCGCGCGAACAGCTCCCCGACCAGCTCCTCCTTGCCCTTGAAGTGGTAGTAGAGGTTGCCGGGGCTGATGTCGAGCTCGTTGGCGATGTCGACGCTGGTGACGTTCGGTTCGCCTTCGCGGTTGAACAGCTCGAGGCTGACGTGGACGATGCGGTCGCGTGTTTTCATTGCGTCGAACATTACTAGTATGCTGAGACCGATTCCAGTGGCAGGCGGAGGACACGTCGATGGCGAGATCGCGCAGGCAGAAGCAGCAGGAGAGCAGCGAGACGGTCGCCCGCAGGATCTGGCTGGCCGGGCTCGGCGCCTACGGCAAGAGCCTCGAGGACGCGCACGACCAGCTCGACAAGGCGAGCCAGGACGCGTCGCGTTTCTTCCACGACCTGGTCGACAAGGGCCAGTCGATCGAGGAGCAGAGCCGCGATGCGATCCGTGAGCGGATCAGCGAGGCGCGCGAGCGGATCACCGGGGCACGTGAGCGGATCAGCGAGGTGGCCGGCAGCAACACGCGCTCGGTCGAGGACATGATCAGCCGGGTGCGCCAGCGCCTGGGTTTCGGCGACGATCCGGTCCAGGGGCGGCTCGACGCGCTGGCCCGGCAGGTCAACTCCCTGGCGCGCGCGGTCACCGGTCTGGCGCGCCGCGCAGACGAGGGGGTCGAACCGGATGAGGAGCCGCCACGGCGCAAGCCGCGCGGAGCCGCGGGCGAAGAACGCTCGGTGAAGACGACGAGGAAAGCCACGAAGAAGCCGCCGGGCGCGAAGTCCGGGGTGGCGAAGTCGCCGGGCGCCGCGCCGAAAGGCAAGGCCAGGTCCGGCGGCGCGCGCCGCGCACCGCGCGGGGGCGCCAAACGCTAGCAGTGGTGTGCCGGCGCGCGGAATCTTCCCGCGCGCTCAGTGCGCGGTGGATGCCGCGAGGAACGCTGGCGCCTCGCCGCCGCCGTGCACGGTGATCGCGGCGCCCGAGATGTAGCTCGCCAGCGGCGAGGCCAGGAACAGGCAGGTGTTGCCGATGTCCTCGGGTACCGCCATGCGTCCCAGCGGGATCGTGCGGCCGACCGCGGCGATGCCCTCGGCGTCGCCATAGTGCAGATGCGCCTGTTCGGTCTGCACCAGCCCCGCGATCACCGCCACCACGCGCACTTTCGGCGCCCATTCGACGGCCAGCGAGTTGCACAGGTTCACCAGGCCCGCTTTCGCGGCGCCGTAGGCGGCGGTTCCCGGCGAGGGGCGGATCGCGCTGACGCTGGCGATGTTGATGATCGTGCCCCCGCTCGCCTGCTGCTGCATCACGCGGTTCGCGGCCTGGCTGAAGTTCAGCGGCGCGAGCAGGTTCAGCCGGATGATCGACTCGGAGAAGCGCGGTGAGGCAGTCGCGGCATCGGCGTTGGGTGCGCCGCCGGCGTTGTTGACCAGCACGTCGATGCGTCCGTACTGCGCGCATACCGCCTCCACGCAACTCGCGATCTGCTCCGCGTCACGCACGTCGGCCTGGAAGAAACGTGCCTCGCTGCCGGCGTGTGCGACCGGCTGTTCGGGAGGCGTGCGGCCGACCACCGCGACCTGCGCTCCGGCCCCGAGGAAGCAGCGGGTGATTCCCGCGCCGACGCCCTTGGCGCCTCCGGTCACGATCACCACCTTACCGCGCATGTCCAGCCCGTCCTGCATGGGTTCCTCCGAATTCAGGCATTTCACTTGCGACGCCGCTTGCGTCTAGAATGGCGCGCCATTATAGCCGGGGCGACGCGCGATGCGGTGCCACGGCATTACCCACAGCGGCACCGCGGAGGATGCATGAGCGAGGCGAAGGTTGCGAAAAGGATCGCGATTCTGGGAGGAACCGGCGCGCTGGGCACCGGACTGGTGCGGCGCTGGACGCAGGCCGGGCACGCGGTGATCATCGGTTCGCGCACGCTCGAGAAGGCGCAGGCGGCGGTCGCCGAACTCAGGCAGGTCATGGCCGAATGGGGCGCCGCCAGCGTCGATGTGGCCGCGATGGAAAACCTCGATGCCGCAGGCGCCGCCGACATCGTGGTGCTGACGGTGCCGTTCGCGCACCAGAAGTCCACCCTCGAGCACGTGCGCCCGGCGCTGGACGGCAAGATCCTGGTCGACGTGACGGTGCCGCTGATGCCGCCGAAGGTGGGCACGGTGCAGTTGCCCCCCGAAGGCTCGGCCGGCACGGCGGCGCAGCAGCTGCTCGGTGACTCGGTGAAGGTGGTGTCGGCGTTCCAGAACGTCGCGGCGCATCACCTGCAGGAAGGCCACGGCATCGAGTGCGACGTGCTGGTCTGCGGCAACGACAAGGACGCGCGCGAGGAAGTGATCGGCCTGGTCGAGGCCTGCGGCATGCGCGGCTTCCACGCCGGACCGATCGCCAACTCCGCCGCCGCCGAGGCGCTGACCTCGGTGATCATCAACATCAACCGCACGTTCAAGTGCCACGCGGGCATCCGCATCACGGGGATCGACGGCGGCGGTGAGTGACACGCTGCAGCTGATCCCGCTCACCGGGCTGCCGCTGGTCGAGCCCGGTGATGATGTCGATGGCCTGCTGATCGAGGCGGCGCGCCGGCTGGCCGGCGGTCTGCGCGACGGCGACCTGCTGGTCGTCGCGCAGAAGATCGTCTCCAAGGCCGAGAACCGCTACGTCGACCTGCGTGACGTGGTGCCCTCGGCGCGTGCGCTCGAGCTCGCCGGTCCCGCCGACAAGGATCCGCGGCTGATCGAGGTGATCCTGTCCGAATCGCGCGAGGTGCTGCGCCAGCGTCCCGGTGCGCTGATCGTCGAGCATCGCCTCGGTTATGTGCACGCCAACGCCGGCGTCGACCGCTCCAACGTTGCGGATCCGAACAAGGTGCTGTTGCTGCCGCTGGATCCGGACGCCAGCGCGCGGCGCCTGCGCGCGCGCGCCGCGGCCACCGGGGCGACGATCGCGGTGATCGTCAACGATTCCGCCGGCCGGCCGTGGCGCAACGGGATCATCGGCTTCGCGATCGGCTGTGCGGGATTCCGTCCGGTCGTGAACCGGATCGGCGCGCCTGACCTGTTCGGCCGCAAGCTCGAGATCACCGAAGTGGCGGTCGCCGACGAACTCGCGGCAGCGGCGTCCTTCGTGATGGGACAGGCGGACGAGGCGATCCCCGCGGTGCTGGTGCGCGGTGCCGTGCTCGAGCCCTCCGAGGAGGGCATGGGAGCCCTGCTGCGCGCGCGCGAGCGCGACCTGTTCCGGCAGTGAACCCGGCGCGGCGCGTCCTCGCGATCTCCGGCGGCGTGGGCGGTGCCAAGCTGGCCAGCGGGCTGGCGGCGGTGCTCGCGCCCGGGGAACTGCTGATCGCGGTGAACACCGGCGACGACTTCGAACACCTCGGCCTCACCATC
>CAUJIL010000096.1 GCA_963204845.1 Pseudomonadota bacterium
CCGGCGGCGATCGCCGCGGCGCTGCGCGACGCCGAGGTCGAGGACCTGCAGGAGCGCCTGGTCGACGAACTGTCCGGCGGAGAGCGCACGCGGGTGATGATCGCGCGGCTGCTGGCGGCCGACCCGACCATCCTGCTGGCCGACGAGCCGGTGGCCGCGCTCGACGCCTACCATCAGTTGCACGCGATGGAGGTCCTCGCCGAACGGGCCGCGCGTGGCACCGCGGTTGCGGTGGTGCTGCACGACCTCAGCCTGGCGGTGCGCTTCTGCCATCGCGTGCTGGTACTCGACCACGGCGCCGTCGTCGCCTGCGGCAACGCGCGCGACGTGTTGCAGCCGGCGATCCTCGAGCCGGTCTACGGCGTGCGCATGCGAGTGATCGACGAGGATGGCGTCGCAGCGATCATCCCCTTGCAGCGACGCTGAGATCCCTGAGCACGGGCCATGCGCCCTCGCGTTCGAGCAGCGCGCGCTTGCGTTCGACGCCCCAGCGGTAGCCGCCGAGCGAGCCGTCGCTGCGCAGCACACGGTGGCAAGGCACCACCACCGCGAGCGGATTGGCGGCGCAGGCGCCGGCGACCGCGCGTGCCGCGGTGGGAAATCCCGCGCGGCGCGCCAGTTCGGCATACGTAATGGTCTGTCCGGCGGGCACCGTGCCGAGCGCCCGCCAGACCTGCTGGCGGAACGCACTGCCGTGCGGATCCAGCGGCAACGTGAACGGTTCGTTCGGGCGTTCGACGCGTGCCACCACCGCGGTCAGCGTCACGGTGGATCCCGCTGCGAGGCGGGCGTGCGGAAAGCGCCGCGCGAGCTCGCGCCGCAGCGCCTGCGGATCGTCGCCGAGCAGCACCGCACACACGCCTGCCGCACCCTGTGCGACCAGGATCGCACCGAGCGAACAACTGCCCAGCGCCACGCCCAGAGAGGCCGGTTCCCGGTGGGTGACGGGCGTGGCCGATCCGGTGTCCATGGTCTGCTCCATCCTGCGCGGCGGTGCTGCCTATCCTGCACCGGCGCCGTGATGCTGTCACGCGGGGCAGAGGCCGAGGCTGGCGCCGTCGACGCGGGGAGTGGACAATAAACAACGGAATTCCGGTAACGAAACGAGGAGCAGTGAACATGAAATCAGGGACAACCGGGGCGGCGCTCGTACTGGCCGGGGCGCTCCTCGCGCAGGGAGCGGTGCTCGCGAACGAACCGATCCAGCCGGTCAAGCCGGCGCGCAACATCGATCTCGGCCTCGCCGAGCTGGGCAAGAAACTGTATTTCGATCCGCGCCTGTCGCGCTCGGGATTCATTTCCTGCAATTCCTGCCACAACCTCTCGATGGGCGGCACCGACAACATCCCGACCTCGATCGGCCACAAGTGGCAGCAGGGGCCGATCAACGCGCCGACCGTGCTGAACTCGAGCCTGAACATCGCGCAGTTCTGGGACGGCCGTGCCGCGGACCTCCAGGAGCAGGCGGCGGGCCCGATCGCAAATCCCAAGGAAATGGCCTTCACGCACCGCCTCACCATCGACGTGCTGGCCTCGATTCCCGGGTACGCGAGGGAGTTCAAGCAGGTGTTCGCCAGCGACAAGATCACCATCGACGAGGTCACCGCCGCGATCGCCGAGTTCGAAAAGACGCTGGTGACGCCGGATTCGCGCTTCGACCAGTGGTTGCTCGGGGACGCCAGTGCGCTGAACGCACAGGAACTCGCCGGCTACAAGCTGTTCAAGGAAAGCGGTTGCATCGCCTGTCACAACGGCGAGGCGGTCGGTGGCAACTCGTACCAGAAGATGGGCGTCGTGGCGCCGTACCAGGCATCGGTGGACGCCGAAGGCCGGTCGGCGGTTACCGGCAAGGACTCCGACCGCTTCAGCTTCAAGGTACCGACGCTGCGCAACGTCGAGCTGACGTACCCGTACTTCCACGACGGCGCAGCGAACACGCTCGGCGAGGCGGTCGACGTCATGGGACGGCTGCAACTGGGGCGCACGTTCAATGCCGAGGAGAACGCCAGCATCGTCGCGTTCCTGAAGACGCTGACCGGCGAACAGCCGCGACTGCTGCTGCCGATCCTGCCGCCTTCGGTCGACGCGACCCCGCGGCCGGTGCCGTTCGACTGACGCCAACGGTGCGGGGCTTCAGCCCAGGGTGGTGTCGAGCACCATCATGATCGCGAAGCCGGCCATCAGCCCCAGCGTGGCCGGGGTCTGGTGGCCGTTGCGGTGGGTCTCCGGGATCACCTCGTGCGAGACCACGAACAGCATCGCGCCGGCGGCCAGCCCCATGCCGAGCGGATAGGCGAGCGGAAAACCGCTCGCCAGTCCCAGGCCGATCAGCGCGCCCACCGGTTCCAGCGTGCCGCTCAGCGCGGCCACGCCTACCGCGGGCGCAGGCGCGAGCCCGACACTGCGCAGTGCGAGCGCCACCGCCAGTCCTTCCGGGATGTCCTGCAGCGCGATCGCGACCGCCAGCGGCAGGCCGTCCTCGAGACTGCCTTGCGAGAAGGCGACCCCGACCGCCATGCCCTCGGGCAGGTTGTGCAGCGCGATCGCAAACACGAACAGCCACATCCGCGGGCAGCGTGCGTGGCCGGGGCCGCAGGGGCCGGTGGATTCGTGTTCGTGCGGCGTGAACTGTTCCAGTCCGAGCATCAACAGCACCCCGAGGCCCATCCCGAGCACCACGACCGCGGCGCCCAGCGGTTCGTTGCCGAGGATGCGTGAACCGGCCTCGAGCCCCGGCAGCAGCAGCGAGAACGCGGTGGCGGCGAGCATCATGCCGGCGGCCATGCCCATCAGGCTGTCCTCGAGCCGTCGCGGCATGCTGCGCAGGGCGAGCGCGGGCAGGGCGCCCAGCGTGGTCGTGGCGAAACCGGCGGTGCCGCCGAGCAACGCGAGTTGCAGTGCCCGCGTGGCGTCGCCGTTCGCCAGCGCGACGACGCTCTGGGCGAGCAGCACGATCACCGCGAACCCGGCGATCGCCAGCCCGGTCGCCGCGAGCGGGTGGGCGCGCACGTGCGCCTGCAGCGAGACGGTCCACGCCTGCTCTCCGGCCATGCGGCTGGTGCTCATGTGCTGCTGGCTCTCCGATAGTGCGTGGTGGCGGTCGCGTGTCCTATGGCTCAGCCCGGGGCGTCGCCCGCCGCCGGTCCGCTGGTCAGCCGCTGCAGGATCCCGGCGATGAGGCGGGCGAACACCGCCTCGTGCTCCGTCAGGCGGCATTCGTCGGGCTCGCCGATCTCGATGTCGTCGCTGTGGATCGCGAGCGGCGGCACGACGCCCGCGGCGTTGATCCGCCGCACCAGCGGCGTGAACTCGCGCTGCAGCAGCGCCAGATCGTCGCGGGTGATCCGGTGCCGGTAGTCGGCTTCCTGATCGCCGTAGATCAGCGCATCGCTGGCGATGATCCCCGGCCGGTCGCTGTCCAGCACCCCGTTCATCTCGCGCAGCAGCGCGATCTCGAACGGCGTCATGCTGCGGTTGATACGTGGATTGGCCAGTTCGAGTCCCGCGAGCGAGTCGAGCTCCAGTACGTGCAAAAAGAAGTCGCGGACCAGATCGTCCCGGACGCTGTCGTAGTTGCGCACGCGCAGCAACGTCGGATCGAATGTCTGCTGCAACCGCATCGCCACGCGCAGCGGCGCCGCGCGGAAACCCCGCAGGAACTCCGCAAAGGTTCCGGCGTAACGGTGTCGTTTCACCTGCTGGTGGTAACTCGAGACCGCGAGTCCCGCCACCGAGCGCAGGTAGATCGAAATTCGCGCCGTGTAGCCGATCCGCTCGACCTCGGCCAGAAAGCTCGCGAGCGCGGTATCGCTGGCGCCGATCAGGGTTTCCGAGGAGTACACCAGGTCCAGCCCCTCGGCATGCGCCCGGCGGATCTCCGGGTACACGCCGGCGGTATCCAGGCTGCGGTTCGCCAGCGCCGGCACCTCGAGCAGTTTCCCGATCGCCAGCGCGTTGCCGCTCGAGATCCGGCCAGCCCGCGCGGCCGCGACGCTGCCCGACTCCGGGTAGAGCACGCCGCGCGCGCGCAGTGCCTCGACGTTGCGCGCCAGCGCTGACTGGATGGCGGAGGATCCCGTCTTCGGGATACCGATATGGAGCGTCAGGACCGGCATCGATGCCCTCCAGCAGTTCGGGGCCTGGGCCCGAGATCCGATACGAGCGGCGCAGTCTAGCAAAAGCGGCCGGATCGTCGGGGGGGCTGCTTGCAGTACAAGGATCGATCGTAGAAGATAGTAATTGATTACTTTCTTCCTTGGAGTGGTCGATGAGCGATACCGAACGCTATCTGCCCGCGGAGCAGCGCCGTGAGCGAACTGTCCAGGCGGTAATCGAACTCGCCGCGGAACAGGATCCGGCCGCGATCACGACGGCCGCGATCGCGAGCCGCATGCACCTGACGCAGGGCGCGCTGTTCCGCCACTTTCCCAGCAAGGAGGCAATCTGGGAGGCAACGATGGCGTGGGTGGCGCGGCGCCTGCTGGAGCGCGTCGAGCAAGCCGCGCAGGGGCAGTCCTCGCCGCTGGCCGCGCTGGAGGCGATGTTCCTGGCGCATGCATCGTTCGTGTCGGCGCACCCGGGTGTGCCGCGCATGATGTTCGGCGAACTGCAGCGCGCCGGGGACACACCGGCGAAGCGCCTGGCCCGCACGTTGATCGCGCAGTACGCGGCGCGCTTGCGCTGCCTGATCGAGGACGGCAAGTCGCGCGGCGAAGTGTGTCCCGGGCTCGACGCCGAGGCGGCCGCGACGCTGTTCATCGGCTCGCTGCAGGGGCTGGTGATGCAGTCGCTGATCGCTGGCGATCTGGCGCGCGTCGCGGCCGAGGCGCCACGGGTATTCACCCTGTACCGACGCGCCGTGGAGGCCTCGCCATGAACTTTCCCCGCATCGCCCCGCGTGCGCTCGTGCTGCTTGCGGCACTGCCGTCGCTGCTGGCGCTGTTCGGCTACGTGGCGTTGCGTTCGGGGCCGCTGGCGCCGGTGCCGGTGACGGTGGCCACGGTCGCGAGCCGCACGATCACGCCGGCGCTGTTCGGCGTCGGCACCGTCGGGGCGCGCCACGTGCACCGGATCGGCCCGACCGCCCCCGGTCGCATCGCGGATCTCGCGGTCGATGTCGGTGGGCGGGTACGCGCCGGCCAGACGCTGGGTGCGATGGACCCGGTAGATCTGACAGCGCGCATCGCGGCGCAGGATGCGGCGCTGCTGCGTACGGCTGCCGCCGAGCGCGAGGCCGTGGCCCGCCACGACTACGCGCGCAGCCAGCTGCAGCGCTATGAACGCCTGTTCGTCCAGCGCTCGGTGAGTGAGGAAGTGCTCACCGCGAAGCGCCAGGAAATGGCGATCACCGACGCGGCGCTGGCCGCCGCGCGCGGCGAGATCGCACGCGTGCGCGCCGACGGCGAGGCCTTGCGGGCGCAACGCGCCAACCTCCGGCTGCTGTCGCCGGTCGACGGGCTGGTGGTGGTGCGTAGCGCCGACCCCGGCACCACGCTGGTCGCCGGACAGGTGGTGTTCGAGATCATCGACACCGCCAGCGTGTGGATCGACGTGCGCTTCGACCAGTCCGGCGCGGCCGGGCTGGTGGCGGGGCTGCCCGCCCGCATCGTGCTGCGTTCCAGTGGCCTGGAGCCGATCGATGGCCACGTGCTGCGCGTCGAACCGGTGGCCGATGCCGTCACCGAGGAACTGCTCGCGAAGGTCGTATTCGATACCTTGCCGCCGCGCCTGCCCGCGCTCGGTGAACTCGCCGAGGTCACGGTGGACCTGGCGCCACTGGCCGCGGCACCGGTGATCCCCAATGCCGCGCTGCGGCGCGGAGCGGACGGCCCCGGGGTGTGGCGGCTCGGCGAGGAAGGGGTCGAGTTCGTGCGCGTCACGCCGGGCCGGGGGGATCTCGACGGACTGCTGCAGATCGAGGCGGGCCTGCAGCCGGGCGATCGCATCGTGGTGTACAGCGCCCGTGCATTGGGCGCGCGCAGCCGGCTGCGCGTCGTCGACGAGATCGCGCGGAGTGCCCGATGATCAGTCTCGCCGCGCGTGACATCGTCCACGGCTGGGGCAAGTTCGTGTTCACCGGGGTCGGGCTCGGGTTGCTGATCGGCGTCACGCTGATCATGGCCGGCGTCTACCGTGGCATGGTCGACGACGCCAAGGCGCTGCTCGACAACAGCGGCGCGGAGCTGTGGGTGGTGCAGCAGGACACGCTGGGGCCGTATGCCGAGCCCTCGAGCGTGCGTGACGACACCTGGCGGCGCCTGCGCACGACGCCGGGCGTGGCGCGCGCCGCGAACGTCACCTATCTGACCATGCAACTCGCCACCTCCGCCGGCGAGGTACGCGCGATGGTGGTCGGCGTGCCGCCCGGCGAGATCGTCGCGCCGGGCTGGCCACCGTTCCTGGTTGCCGGGCGGCACATCACGCGCAGCCATTACGAGGCGGTCGCGGATCTGGCCAGCGGCGCCCGCCTCGGTGACGTGCTGAAGATCCGCCGTCACCGCTACACGGTGGTGGGGCTCACGCGGCGCATGGTTTCCGCGAGCGGTGACCCGATGGTGTTCATCCCGCTGCGCGACGCCCAGGAGGCGCAGTTCCTGAAGGACAACGACGCGGTCCGCGCGACGCGCCGGCGCAACGCGGCCGACCCGGCGTTCGACCGCCCCGGCGTCCCCGGGCTGCTCGCGGCGATCGACGAAGCGCAGAGCGCCAATCCCTGGGTCAACGCGGTGCTGGTGACGCTGCAGCCGGGCGCATCCGCCACGGAGGCCGCGCAGGCGATCCGCCGCTGGGCGCGGCTGACCGTCTACACCCGCGAGGCGATGGAGGCGATCCTGGTCGGCAAGCTGATCGCGACCTCGGCGCGCCAGATCGGCATGTTCCTGGTGATCCTCGGCGTGGTCAGCGCGACCATCGTCGCGTTCATCATCTACACGCTGACGATGGACAAACTGCGCGAGATCGCCGTGCTCAAGCTGATCGGCACCCGCAACCGCACGATCGCGGCGATGATCCTGCAGCAGGCGATCGCGCTCGGTCTGATCGGCCTCGTGACCGGCCGCATCGCGGCGACCTGGGCGGCGCCGGCGTTTCCGAAATACGTGCTGCTGGTGCCGCAGGACACGCTGGCGGCGCTGTGCATCGTGATCGCGATCTGCGTGCTCGCGAGCCTGGTGGCGATCCGCCTCGCGCTGGCGGTCGATCCGGCCGAGGCGATCGGAGGCTGAGATGAGTGGTACCGGGATTCGCATCGAAGGCCTGCGCAAGCGCTACGGCAGCGGCGACACCGCGGTGGATGCGCTGAAGCAGGTGGACATGAGCGTCGCGCCGGGCGAGGTGGTCGGGCTGATCGGGCCCTCCGGCTCGGGCAAGAGCACGCTGCTGAAGTGCCTCGGGGCCGTGATCGAGCCGACGGCCGGACGCATGACGCTCGGGGAGGACCGGATCTACGACGACGGCTGGCGGGTGCGCGACCTGCGCGCGTTGCGACGCGATCGCATCGGCTTCGTGTTCCAGGCGCCGTACCTGATCCCGTTCCTCGACGTCACCGACAACGTCGCGCTGCCGCCGATGCTGGCGGGTGTGCCGAACGCCGAGGCGCGGCGACGGGCGCTCGAGTTGCTGGAGGCCCTCGAGGTCAGCCACCGCGCGACGGCCATGCCCTCGCAACTGTCCGGCGGCGAGCAGCAGCGGGTCGCGATCGCCCGCGGGCTGGTGAACCGGCCGCCGGTGATCCTTGCCGACGAACCGACCGCCCCGCTCGACAGTGCGCGCGCGCTCACCGTGATCCGCATCCTGAACGAGATGGCGCATCGCTACCGCACGGCGGTGATCGTGGTCACGCACGACGAGAAGATCATCCCGACCTTTGCCCGCATCTACCACATCCGCGACGGTGTCACGCAGGAGGAACAAGGCGAGGGGCGCGGCATTGCTTCGCGCCTCGCTCAGGCTCCGGACCCGGAGTCGCTCAGGTAGAGACCGATCACGCCGGTCGCGATCACCGCCAGAAAGAAGATCCGTTGCGGCGTCAGCTGCTCATCGAAGAAGCAGGCACCGATGGCCGCAATCACGGCGATCCCCACGGCCGACCAGATCGCGTAGGCGACGCCGATGTCGATGGTTCTGACCGCCATGGTCAGGGTCAGGATGCTGCCAAAATAGAAAACGAAGACGCCCACGGAAGGGAGCAAGCGAGTGAAGCCCTCCGAGAGCTTCATGCAGGTGGTGCCCGAGATCTCGAGCGCAATGGCAGCGAACAGATAGACCCAGTGCATCGCAGGCGCCTCGCGTCAGGAAAAAGTCCGCCGGTGTGGCTACGCGGGACGCTTGCGCGCGACGACACGGCCCTGGGCGATCTTGCCGGATTTTGCGAGTTCGTTCAGGAACATCATCTCGCCCGCGACCGTGCGCAGCATGTCCATGTCGAAGTCCAGGATGCGCAGCGCGTCGTAGGTGAACTGCTTGTCGACCATCTCGAGATACAGATCGAGCCACGGAGAGAAACGCCCGGTATCCTCCGCCTCGATGATCGAGCAGTCGTTCTGCGCCAGCAGTCGCGCGTAACCCGCCAGCGACTCGACGTTCGGGAACTTCATGAACGCCCGGTAGCGTCGGCTTTCCTCGCCGCTCATCGGGGTCTCGCCGAGCACCCAGTCGGTGAAGGCGATCGTGCCTCCTGGCGTGACCAGGCGCGCCGCCTCGCGGATCAGCGCCGCCTTGTCGACCACATAGCACCACGCGTCCTCGCTCCAGACGAAATCGGCGCAGCCGTCGGGAAGGCCGCTGTCGGTCACGTCGGCCTGGACGAACGTGATCCGGTCACCGAGGCCCTCTTCGGCGCAGCGCCGTTTGCCACGCTCGATCACCGTTGCCGATGCGTCCACGCCGGTCATCCGTTGCACATCGCGGAAGCGCGCCAGGAAGCGCATGCCCGCACCGTTGCAACAGCACAGATCCATGCCGTGGCTGGCGCCGGCGATGCCGGCGCGTGCGGACAGATCCATCGATGACTGGAAGCCGCCGATGTGGATCTGGTGGCCCATGATCAGTTCCCACAGATCACCCTCGGGGCCGTTGTACACGGCCTGGACTTCCTCGAGCCCGACGTCGTCGCTCATGGCCAATCTCCTGACGCGAAACACATTGATCGGGGGTCAAACCGGGATCAATCGAATCCAAAATGCCTCGTCGACGCAAGCGGTGCGGCGCGCGAAATCGTGCCGGCATGCCCATATCGGGGTATCGCAGCGGCTGCCACGGCAGGCCCGGGCAGGACTTTGCACGCTGCGGCGCAGCGTCCTACGATGCACGCCCCGTGCACCGGCAATTGTGCACTCCGGGCTGCGCCCGGACGGTTTCGTAGGTCCGAGCTGTGCCCGAACCTACGCGGGGCATTGTTCGGCCACAGGCCGAACCTACGGGACGCTGTTCGGCCGTACGCCGGGCGGGGCATGGTTCGGCCACAGGCCGCAAGCGACAGGGAGCATGGCAATGACCGACGGACGACCCACACCGAGCGTGGTGGTGGTGCAGCATGTGGCCTTCGAGGACCTCGGCGGGTTCGCGCCGGTGCTGGCGGCGCGCGGCATCGAGCCGCGGCTGCTGCAGGCCGGCGTCGACGAACTGCGCGAGCCGCTGCTCGGCGCGGATCTGGTGGTAGTGCTCGGCGGCCCGATCGGCGTCTACGAGAACGACCGCTATCCCTTCCTGGACGCCGAGATCGACGCGCTGCGCGAACGTCTGCAACGCGGCGGCGCGACCTTGGGCATCTGCCTCGGCGCGCAGCTGATCGCGCACGCGCTGGGCGGGCGCGTGTACCCCGGGGGCACCAAGGAAATCGGCTGGAGCACGCTGGATCTCGGCGCCGCCGGCGAGCGTTCGTGTCTGGCCGCGCTTGCGGGTCAGCCGGTGCTGCACTGGCACGGCGATACCTTCGACCTGCCGCCCGGAGCCACCGGGCTCGCCAGCTCGGAGGTGTATCCGAACCAGGCGTTCGCGGTCGGTGAGCGGGTGCTGGCGCTGCAGTTCCACGCCGAGGCCGACGCGCGGCGCATCGAGCAGTGGCTGATCGGCCACTGCTGCGAACTCGCGCATGCCGGCGTCGATCTCGCGGCGCTGCGCGCGGCGAGCCGCACGCACGGCGACGGCCTGCGGGCGGCCGGCGCGAGACTGTTCGCGCACTGGCTCGACGGCATCGGCTTGTGAGCGCGGCGGCGCCGGTGGTGCTGCGCGAGCTGCGCGCCGGCCGGAGCGCGCCGTTCGGTCCAGGCGCGGTGCGCAGCGCGATCGACAAGCAGCCGGTCGGCGCGGGTGTGGTGGACGTGAACGGGCTGCACGGCGACGAGCAGGCCGACACGCGCCATCACGGCGGTGAACAGAAGGCGCTGCACCACTACGCGGCCGAACACTACGCGCTGTGGTGCGCCTGGCTACCGGCGCAGGCCGCGCGCTTCGTGCCCGGCGCGTTCGGCGAGAACCTGGTCACGATCGGCATGACCGAGGACGGCGTGTGCGTCGGTGACGTGTACCGGCTCGGTGGCGCCACGTTGCAGGTAGCACAGGGGCGGCAACCGTGCTGGAAGCTGAACCGGCGTTTCGACGTGCCGGACATGGCGCGCCGCGTGCAGGACAGCGGACTGACCGGCTGGTACTACCGGGTGCTGGAACCGGGTGCGATCGCCGCCGGCGATCGCTTCGTGCTCCGCGAACGCCAGCACCCGGACTGGACGCTGACGAGGCTGCAACGGGTGCTCTACCACGACTGCCTGAACCGCGAGGCACTCACCGCGATCGCGGCGCTCGCCGCGCTGTCCGACGGCTGGCGCGCGCTGGCGCGCCGGCGCCTCGATAGCGGTGTCGTCGAGGACTGGTCGCGCCGCCTCGCCACGCCGGCCTGAACGCCGCGCGGTGTCGTGACTCAGCCCTGCTGGCGCGCCAGGTCCGCGGCCAGCGTGCGCGAGGCCTGCCAGAACAGCAGGCTGGCCGCGCCGCCGAGCACCCCGATCACCAGCATCGAGTAGCGGATCGCGAGTTCGCCGTGTTCGGCGCCGAACACGTAGTCGTTCAGCAGTCCGACCGACAGCGGCCCGAGGCCGAGCCCCACCAGGTTCACCACGAACAGCAGCAGCGCCGAGGCGGTGGCACGCATGCGCAGCGGCACCAGCCCCTGCACCATCGAGAACATCGGACCCACGTACATCGCGCCGAGCGCATAGAAGGGAATGAACGCGAGCATCGAATCGCGCTGGGCCGGCAGCAGTGCGAAACCGAGCACGAACGGCACCCCGAACAGCGATTGCAGCGCCGGCAGTCGCATGTACCACGCCGCGTCCCGGGCGCCGAGGCGATCGGCGAGCCGCCCGCCCGCATAGGCGCCGGCGCAGCCGGCGAGCCCGATGATCCAGCCCAGCCAGACGCCGATTTCGGTCCACGGCATCGCGTGCACGCGGTGCAGGAAGGTCGGACCCCAGGTCAGCACGCCGTAGCCCGACAGCGACTGGATCGAGGCGCCCAGCACGATGAACAGGAACGAGCGCTGGGTCATCAGGTAGCGCAGCACCTCGCCGAAACCGGGCTGCGCCGTCGCGGCGCTGCGCTGCTCCGAGGCGCCGCGCGCGGGTTCGCGCACGGTGAATACGACCAGCGCGGCGAGCAGCAACCCCGGCAGGCCAACCACCATGAACGCGGTGCGCCAGCTGTAGTTGGTGACCAGGTAGCCACCGGCGAGGAACGCGATCGCCGAGCCGATGTACACGCCCCAGGCGTAGATCGACAACGCGGTCGCGCGCCGGTGCGGCGGAAAGTAGTCGGCGATCAGCGAATGCGAGGGCGGGTTGCCGCCGGCCTCGCCGATGCCGACCAGCACGCGCAGCAGCGCGAGTTCCACGAAGCTGCGCGCGAACCCGCAGGCGGCCGTCGTCGCGCTCCACACGGTCAGCGCGAGCGCGATGATGCGCGTGCGCGAGCCGCGGTCTGCCCAGCGTGCGATCGGGATGCCGGCCAGCGTGTACAGCAGCGCGAACGCGAAGCCCGACAGCAGGCCGAGCGCGGTGTCGGAGACGCCGAACTCCTCCTTGATCGGCACGATCAGCATCGCCAGGATCTGCCGGTCGATGAAGTTGACCACGTAGACGAGGCTGAGCAGCGCCAGCACGTAGTTCGCGTAGGCGGCGCTCGGTGGACGGTTCGGCTGCATGCAATGTTCCGGTTCGTTGTTCGCAGGGCGCGGGAAGTATAGTGGCAGCGGCTCGCGCGCCGAACCCGGCGGCGGGCATAATCCGGCGCCTGCGACCCGTTGGCCGGGAGTCCCGATGGAACTGCTGTCGATTGCCGTGGTGGCCCTGCTGGCGTCCGGTCTGACGCTGTTCTCCGGTTTCGGCCTGGGGACGATCCTGACGCCGGTGTTCGCGCTCTTCTTCCCGGTCACGCTGGCGGTGGCGGCGACCGCGGTGGTCCACTTCGCCAACAACCTGTTCAAGCTGGCGTTGCTCGCGCGCGCCGCCGACTGGGCCGTGGTGCTGCGCTTCGGCGTGCCGGCCGCCGGGGCGGCCGTCGCCGGCGCCGCGCTGCTGGCCGTGGTGGACCGGCTGCCGGCTCTGGCGAGCTACACGCTGGGCGGCGCCGCGCGCGAGATCACCGCCGTGAAACTGTTGATCGGTTCGCTGATCGTGGCATTCGCGCTGCTCGAACTCTCGCCACGCTTCGCGCGGCTCGCGATCGCGCCGCGCTGGCTGGCGCTCGGCGGTCTGCTGTCGGGATTCTTCGGCGGGCTGTCGGGCAACCAGGGCGCGTTGCGCTCCGCCTTCCTGCTGCGCGCGGGGCTGTCGAAGGAAGCCTTCGTGGCCACCGGGTGCGTGGCCGCGGTGATCGTCGATGCGACCCGGCTGCTGGTCTACGGCGGCGCGGTGTTCGCGCAGCAGGTGGCGCACGCGCGCGAGCTGGCATGGCCGGTGGCGACGGCCTGCGGCGCCGCTTTCGCCGGTGCGTATTTCGGCAAGCGCCTGCTGGGCAGCGTCACGCTGCGCACGGTGCAGCGGGTGGTCGCGGCGGCGATGCTGGCGATCGGCACCGCGTTGATGGCCGGGCTGGTGTGAGGCAATGAAGACCGGGCGTCGGCAGTGGAGCCTGGGACTCAAGCTCGCGCTGGTGCTGCTGCCGTTCCTGGTGTTCACCGCGGCGTCCATCGGGCTGACCCTGTGGGTTTCATGGCAGCTCGACGGCGGCGCCGCGGCGGTCAACGAGGCGGGCCGCCTGCGCATGCAGGTCAACCGCATGGCGCGCTCGGTGATCCTGCGCGACCCCGCCACGCTGGAGCGCCAGGTGCTCGAGTTCGACGCCAGCCTGGAGCTGCTGCGCCATGGGGATGCGCATCGGCCGCTGTTCGTACCGTGGGACGGGGAGGTGCGCCAGCGCTTCGCGACCATCGACGCCCAGTGGGACGAATTGCGCGGACTCTGGACCCGCGCGCCCGGCGGCGTGGCAGCGGTGGACGTCGCGGTGCTGGATCGCGACACGGCGCGCTTCACCGCCGATATCGACGCCTTCGTGCGGGCGATCGAACGCCATATGTCGCGCTGGACCGCGATCATGCACCTGGTGCAGATGGCGTTGCTGGGGCTCGCGGTGCTGGCGAGCGCGGCGCTGGTCTACACCGGCTACGTGTTCGTGCTCGAGCCCGTGGGCTGGCTGACGCAGGCGGTGCGGCGCGTGCAGCAGGGCGATCTGGGGGCGCGGGTCGGCTATGCCTCCCGCGACGAATTCGGCACGCTCGCCGAAGGCTTCAACGGCATGGCCGAGCATCTGCAGGCGGTCTACGCCAGCCTCGAGACGCGGGTGCGCGAGAAGACCGCCGAACTCGAGGAAAAGCACGAACGCCTCGAGGCGCTGTACGAGGTCAGCGCGCTGGTGGCCGCCGCGACGTCCACCGACGAGCTCGCGCGCGGCTTCGTGCGGCGCGTGCTGCGCGTGGCGCGGGCCGACGCGGCGCTGCTGCGCTGGTACGACGCGACCCGCGGGCACTACGTGCCGCTCGCGTGGGAAGGCTTGCCGGAGTCGATGATTGCCGCCGAGAACACGCTCGCCGAGGGGCGTTGCGCGTGCGGGGCACCGGCAACGGCAGCGTCCGGAGAGGAACCGGAGCTGCGCGTGATCGCGCTCGATGCGCTGCCGTCGAACTGCCTGCAGTACTGCCGCCAGGCGGGATTCGCGACCGCGGTGACGGTGCCGGTGCGCACGCATCAGCGCACCAGCGGCGAACTCGACCTGTTCTTCCGCGCACCGCTCGTGCTGTCGGACGCCGAGCGCTCGTTGCTCGATGCACTCGCCGCCCACCTGGCGGCCGGACTCGAAAACATCCGTCTGGCCGCGCTCGAGAAGGAGTCGGCGGTCGCCGAGGAGCGCGCGTTCATCGCGCGCGAGCTGCACGACTCGATCGCGCAGTCGCTCGCGTTCCTGAAAATCCAGGTCCAGCTGATGCGCGACGCGCTGGCCGGTGGTGAGGCGCGACGCATGACGGAGGTGCTGGCCGAGATCGACACCGGGGTGCGCGAAAGCTACGGCGACGTGCGTGAGCTGCTCATGCACTTCCGCACCCGCGTCGATGCCGGTGGGATCGAATCGGCGTTGCAGACCACGCTCGGCAAGTTCGGGCACCAGAGCGGGTTGCCCGCCGAACTGCAGGTGCACGGGCACGCGATGCCGTTGCCGCCGGATGTGCAGATCCAGGTGCTGCACATCGTGCAGGAGGCGTTGTCGAACGTGCGCAAGCACGCCCGCGCGAGCCGGGTGCGGCTCGCGGTGTGGAAGCAGCCGGCCTGGCGCTTCGAGGTCGCCGACGACGGCATCGGCTTCGCCGACGGCACGGTCGGCGTCGATGCGCTGCCGGCGGACTCCACGCACGTGGGCCTGCGCATCATGCACGAGCGTGCGGCGCGCATCGGTGCCACGCTCACCGTCGTATCGCGGCGCGGGCAGGGCACGTCGGTGACGATCGACTTGCCCGCGCAACCGGCGACGGGCGAGACTCCCGTGGCTGCCGCCGATCCCCGGCGCGACGTGAGCGAGCCGCCGACATGAGCGTGAGTGCCGTGCCGATCCGCATCCTCGTGGTCGACGACCACACGCTGTTCCGTCGCGGGCTCACCGCGCTGCTGGCGCGCGAGGCGGATTTCGCCGTGGTCGGCGACGAGGCCGACGTCAGCCACGCACTGCGGCGCGCCGCCGAGCTGCAGCCCGACCTGGTGCTGCTCGACAACCACCTCCCCGGCGTGCGCGGCGTCGATGCGCTGCCGGCGCTGCGCGATGCGGCGCCGGAGGCGAGGGTGCTGATGCTGACGGTCAGCGAGGACGAGCAGGACCTGCTCGTGGCGCTGCGCGCCGGCGCCTCGGGCTACCTGCTGAAGACGATCGACGGGGACGCGCTCGCCGACGCGATCCGGCGCGCGATGCGCGGCGAGAGCGTGGTCGCCCCCGAGATGACCACCAAGCTCGTCTCGGCGGTGCGCGAGACGGGGACTTCGGCACCGGCGCAGGCAACACCGGTCTCGCGGCTGGCGGTGCTGTCGCCGCGCGAGCGCGACATCCTGCGTGGCATCGCGCGCGGCGACAGCAACAAGGCGATCGCGCGCGAGCTCGGGATCGCCGAGACCACGGTCAAGATCCACGTCCAGCACATCCTGCGCAAGCTCGAGGTCGCCTCGCGCGTGCAGGCCGCCGTGATCGCGGCCGAGCACGGGCTGGACTGAAGCCCCGCGACCTTGTCGCGCGATCGTCGAGTGCACATCGCCAAGGTGTAGGTCCGGGCTGTGCCCGGACATGTTGTTCGGCCACAGGCCGAACCTACGGGACATGTTCGGCCACAGGCCGAACCTACGGGACATGTTTGGCCACAGGCGCCGCCGCCGAGGCATAGTTCTTCCGGACGATGCCGCATCGTTCTTCTGCCGTGGACGGTCTGCCACCACCGGAGGATCCCGCGCCTCCCCCGTGATGCCTACAGTCGAACCAACGACTGGAGGGTGTCACATGAGCAGGAACGCGCAGGCGCTGTCGGTGCTGATCGTGAGCACGCTGGCTTTCACCGTGTGCTTCATGGTCTGGATGATGTTCGGCGTGATCGGCATCCCGATCCGTGAGGAGCTCGGGCTCAACGCGACCGAGTTCGGCTTGCTCGCCGCGACGCCGGTGCTGACCGGCTCGCTGGTGCGCGTGCCGCTCGGCATGTGGACCGACCGCTTCGGCGGCCGCATCGTGCTGTTCACGCTGATGATGCTGTGCGTGGTGCCGATCTGGCTGATCGGCTACGCCACCGAGTTCTGGCACTTCCTGGTGCTCGGCCTGTTCGTCGGCATCGCCGGTGGTTCGTTCTCGGTCGGCACGCCGTACGTGGCGCGCTGGTTCCCGCGTGAACGACAGGGCTTCGCGATGGGCATCTACGGTGCGGGCAACTCCGGCGCCGCGGTCAACAAGTTCGTCGCGCCGGCGATCGTGGTCGCCTTCGGCTGGACGGTGGTTCCGCAGACCTATGCCGTCGTGATGCTGGCGACCGCGCTGCTGTTCTGGGCGTTCTCGCACACCGATCACGACCATCACGTCGATGCCGGCGTGACGTGGCGCGAGCAACTCGTGGTGCTGCGCGATCCCAGGGTCTGGAAGCTCTGCCAGTACTACTCGATCGTCTTCGGCGGCTACGTCGCGCTCAGCCTGTGGATGGTGCAGTACTACGTGGGCGAGTACGGACTCGACATCCGTGCCGCGGCGCTGCTGGCGGCCTGCTTCTCGCTGCCCGGCGGCGTGCTGCGCGCGATCGGCGGCTGGCTGTCCGACCGCTACGGCGCGCACCAGGTCACGTGGTGGGTGATGTGGGTGAGCTGGATCTGCCTGTTCATCCTCAGCTACCCGCAGACCGATTTCTCGATCATGACCGTCGACGGTCCGAAGAGCTTCCATCTCGGGCTCGACGTCTGGTCCTTCTCGATCCTGATGTTCGTGCTCGGCGTGGCCTGGGCCTTCGGCAAGGCGTCGGTGTTCAAGTACATCTCCGACGACTACCCGCACAACATCGGCGTGATCTCCGGGGTCGTCGGCCTGGCCGGCGGACTCGGCGGCTTCATCCTGCCGATTATCTTCGGCGCCCTCGTCGATCTCACCGGCGTGCGCTCCAGCGCCTTCATGTTCCTCTACGGCGTGGTCTGGATGTCGCTGATCTGGATGTATTTCACCGAGGTCCGCAAGACCGAGGTCATGGGCCGGCACGCGCCGGAATTCAGCCTGCGCGGCGCCGTTGCGCCCGCGCCCGCGCCCGCGCCCGCAGTGGAGGGGATGCAATGAACGACCGGGAACCGTGTGGAAGGCTGCTGCGCGTCTGGACGCCGGAGGACCGCGCGTTCTGGGAAACGCAGGGGCGTGCGATCGCGAACCAGAACCTGTGGATCTCGATCCCGGCGCTGTTCCTCGCCTTCGCGGTCTGGATGGTGTGGAGCGCCGTGGTGACCAAGCTGCCGGCGGTCGGCTTCGCGTACAGCACCGACCAGCTGTTCTGGCTGACCGCGCTGCCGGCGCTCGCCGGCGCCACGTTGCGCATCTTCTACTCGTTCGTCGTGCCGGTGGTCGGCGGGCGGCGCTGGACCGTGGCGTCCACGCTGTCGCTGCTGGTGCCGTGCGCGGGCATCGGGGTGGCGGTACAGAATCCGCAGACACCGTACGCGGTGATGCTGCTGCTGGCGGCGCTGTGCGGTCTCGGTGGCGGCAACTTCTCGTCGTCGATGGCGAACATCAGCTTCTTCTTTCCCAAGGAGCGCAAGGGCTCCGCGCTCGGCCTCAACGCCGGCCTCGGCAATCTCGGCGTCTCGTCGGTGCAGTTCATGGTGCCGCTGGTGATCGCGGCCGGGATCTTCGGCTGGTTCGGCGGTGAACCGCAGACCATCGCGACCGCCGACGGCGGCACCGCGCAGGTGTGGCTGCAGAACGCGGCCTTCGTGTGGATGGTGCCGATCGTGGTCGTATCCCTGCTCGCCTTCCTGATGATGCACGACATCGCCGACGCGCGATCCTCGTTCGCCGAGCAGGCGGTGATCTTCCGCAACCGCCACAACTGGATCATGTGCTGGCTGTACCTGGGCACCTTCGGTTCGTTCATCGGCTTCTCGGCGGGATTCCCGCTGCTGATCAAGAGCCAGTTCCCGGGTGTGGATCCGCTCGGGTTCGCCTGGATGGGCCCGTTCGCCGGCGCGCTGATCCGACCGGTCGGGGGATGGCTGTCGGACCGTGTGGGCGGCGCCCGCGTCACCTTGTGGAATTTCGTGGCAATGGTCGCGGGCGTGGTGCTCGCGCTGCAGTTCCTCCCCGATCCCGGCGTGGCAGGCGCAGCCGGCAATCTGACCGGCTTCTTCCTCGCGTTCATGCTGCTGTTCCTGACCGCCGGGATCGGCAACGGATCGACGTTCCGCATGATCCCGGTGATCTTCATGGACGAGTGCATCGAGGCCGCGCGCGGCCGTGGCGCCGAGGCCGAGGCGAATTCCGCAAGGGAAGGCAACAAGCAAGCCGCGGCGGTACTCGGATTCAGCGCCGCGATCGGTGCCTACGGCGGCTTCTTCATTCCCAAGAGCTACGGTACCTCGCTCGCCCTGACCGGCAGCCCGCACGCGGCGTTGTGGGCGTTCATCGTGTTCTACCTCAGCTGCATCGTGATCACCTGGTGGTTCTACGCCCGGCCTGGCGCGGCGCGCCCGTGCTGATCGGACCGGTGACACGCAGCGAATCCGCGGAGCAGACGACATGAGCCATTTCATCGACCGCCTGAAGTACTTCTCCCGCCGGCGCGAAACTTTCGCCGACGGTCATGGCACCACCACCGGCGAGGACCGCAGCTGGGAGGACGCGTACCGCGATCGCTGGGCGCACGATCGCGTGGTGCGTTCCACGCACGGCGTGAACTGCACCGGCTCCTGCTCGTGGAAGATCCACGTCAAGGGCGGCATCGTGACCTGGGAGACACAGCAGACGGACTACCCGCGCACGCGCCCCGACATGCAGAACCACGAGCCGCGCGGGTGCGCGCGCGGCGCGAGCTACTCGTGGTACCTCTACAGCGCGAACCGCCTGAAGTACCCGATGGTGCGCGCGCGGCTGCTGCGCCACTGGCGGGAGGCGCGGCGCACGCTCGATCCGGTGGCGGCGTGGGAGTCGATCGTCGCCGACGGGGCGAAGCGGCGCGACTACCAGGGCCGTCGCGGCCTGGGTGGTTTCGTGCGCGCTGGCTGGGACGAGGTGAACGAGATCGTCGCCGCCGCGAACGTGCACACGATCCACCGCCACGGCCCCGATCGCATCATCGGCTTCTCGCCGATCCCGGCGATGTCGATGGTCAGCTACGCGGCCGGCAGCCGCTACCTGAGCCTGATCGGCGGCGTGTGCATGAGCTTCTACGACTGGTACTGCGATCTGCCGCCCTCGAGCCCGCAGACCTGGGGCGAGCAGACCGACGTGCCCGAATCCGCCGACTGGTATCACAGCGGCTATATCATCGCCTGGGGTTCGAACGTCCCGCAGACGCGCACGCCCGATGCGCACTTCTTCACCGAGGTGCGCTACCGCGGCACCAAGACGGTGGCGGTCACGCCGGACTACTCCGAGGTGGCCAAGCTCGCCGATCTGTGGCTGCATCCGCGCCAGGGGACCGACGCCGCGCTCGCGATGGCGAGGGGGCACGTGATCCTCTCCGAATACTACTTCCGGTGCCGCAGCGCGTACTTCGACGACTACGCGCGCCGCTTCACCGACCTGCCGATGCTGGTGCTGCTGAAGGAGCGCACCGGCGCCGACGGTCGAACGCTGCTGGTGCCGGACCGCTACCTGCGCGCCGCCGATTTCCCGGGCAACCTCGGGCAGCCCAACAACCCCGAGTGGAAGACGCTCGCCTGCGATGCCGACGGCAGGGTGGTGGTGCCGAACGGCGCCATCGGCTTCCGCTGGGGGCCGGACGGGCGACCCGACCAGGGGCAGTGGAACCTGGAGGCGAAGGAGGCGAACCAGGGCGCCGGGGTGCGCCTGCGCCTGTCGGTGACCGAGTCGAACGAGTCCCCCGAGCTGCGGGGCGTCGGCTTTCCGTACTTCGGCGGCATCGAGACCCCGCACTTCGATCACAACCCGGGCGCCGACGTGACGCTGCGGGAGGTGCCGGTGCAGCGGATCCGGCTCGGGGACGCCGACGACGCCGCCGAGGTGGTGGCCGCGACGGTGTTCGATCTGCTCGCGGCCAACTACGGCGTCGCGTGCGGAACCGGCGCCGGAGCCGCGGAACCCGACTACGACGCCGACGCGCCGTACACGCCGGCGTGGCAGGAGCGCATCACCGGCGTGCCGCGCGAGCAGGTGATCGCGATCGCGCGCGAGTTCGCCGACAACGCCGAGCGCACGCAGGGGCGCTCGATGGTGATCATCGGCGCGGCGATGAACCACTGGTACCACTCGGACATGAACTACCGCGGCATCATCAACCTGCTGATGCTCTGTGGCTGCATCGGCAAGTCCGGCGGCGGCTGGGCGCATTACGTGGGGCAGGAGAAGCTGCGCCCGCAGACCGGCTGGACCGCACTCGCCTTCGCGCTGGACTGGATCCGCCCGCCGCGGCAGATGAACTCGACCAGCTTCTTCTATGCGCATACCGACCAGTGGCGCTACGAGAAGCTCACGGTCGAGGAGATCCTGTCGCCGCTGGCCGACCGCGGTGCCTTCGGCGGCAGCATGATCGACTACAACGTGCGCGCCGAGCGCATGGGCTGGCTGCCGTCGGCGCCGCAGCTGCAGACCAATCCGCTGCAGGTGGTTCGCGACGCGCAGGCCGCCGGCAAGGATCCGGTGCAGTATGCGGTCGAGGCGCTCGCCGACGGCACGCTGCGCATGAGCTGCGAGGATCCCGACCATCCCGACAACTGGCCGCGCAACATGTTCGTGTGGCGCTCGAACCTGCTGGGCTCGAGCGGCAAGGGGCACGAGTATTTCCTGAAACACCTGCTCGGCACCGCGCACGGCGTGCAGGGCCGCGACCTGGGCGCGGACGAAGCCCGGCCCGCCGAGGTCGTGTGGCACGAGCACGCGCCCGAGGGCAAGCTCGACCTGCTGGTCACGCTCGATTTCCGCATGAGCACCACTTGCCTCTATTCCGACATCGTGCTGCCGACCGCGACCTGGTACGAGAAGAACGACCTCAACACCAGCGATATGCATCCGTTCATCCACCCGCTGTCGACCGCGGTCGACCCGGCCTGGGAGGCGCGCAGCGACTGGGAGATCTACAAGGGCTTCGCGCGCGCCTTCAGCGAGGTCTGCCGCGGTCATCTCGGCGTCGAGCGCGAGGTGGTGCTGACGCCGCTGATGCACGATTCGCCCGGCGAACTGGGGCAGGCCTTCGAGGTGCGCGACTGGAAGCGTGGCGAGGTCGAGCTGATCCCCGGCAAGACGGCGCCGCAGATCGGCGTGGTCGAACGCGACTACCCGAACGTGTACAAGCGCTTCACGGCGCTGGGACCGCTGATGGAGCGCGTCGGCAACGGCGGCAAGGGTATCGCGTGGGATACGCGTGACGAGGTCGCGGCGCTGGCCGAACTGAACGGCACGGTGCGCGAGGCAGGCGTGACGCAGGGGCTGCCGCGCATCGAATCCGATATCGACGCCGCCGAGACGGTGCTGATGCTGGCGCCGGAGACCAACGGCCACGTCGCGGTGAAGGCGTGGGAGGCGCTGGGGCGTCAGACCGGACGCGAACACGCGCACCTGGCGTTGCCGCGCGAGGACGAGAAGATCCGCTTCCGCGACATCCAGGCGCAGCCGCGCAAGATCATCAGCTCGCCGACCTGGAGCGGGCTCGAATCCGAGAAGGTCTCGTACAACGCCGGTTACACCAACGTGCACGAACTGATCCCGTGGCGCACGCTGAGCGGCCGCCAGCAGTTCTACCAGGATCATCCGTGGATGCTCGCCTTCGGCGAGGCGCTGGTGAGCTACCGTCCGCCGGTGGACCTGAAGACCACGGCCGGCATCCACGGCGTGCGTTCGAACGGCAACCCCGAAGTGCTGCTGAACTTCATCACGCCGCACCAGAAGTGGGGGATCCACTCCACCTACACCGACAACCTGCTGATGCTGACGCTGAGCCGCGGCGGCCCCTGCGTGTGGATCTCCGAGGACGACGCGCGCCGCGCCGGCATCGCCGACAACGACTGGATCGAGCTGTTCAACATCAACGGCGCGATCGCCGCGCGCGCGGTGGTGAGCCAGCGCGTGAAACCGGGCATGGTCATGATGTACCACGCGCAGGAGAAGATCATCAACACGCCCGGCTCCGAGATCACCGGCGCGCGCGGCGGCATCCACAACTCGGTGACGCGCATCGTGCCCAAGCCGACCCACATGATCGGCGGCTACGCGCAGCTCAGCTACGGCTTCAACTACTACGGCACGATCGGCACCAACCGCGACGAGTTCGTCGTCGTGCGCCGCATGGCGCAGGTGGACTGGCTCGATACGCCGGCCGGCACCGACGTGCAGGTGCCGCATGCACAGGAGGCGACCCGATGAAAGTACGCGCACAGATCGGCATGGTGCTCAACCTCGACAAGTGCATCGGCTGTCATACCTGCTCGGTGACCTGCAAGAACGTGTGGACCAGCCGTCCCGGCGTCGAGTACGCGTGGTTCAACAACGTCGAGAGCAAGCCCGGCATCGGCTACCCGAAGCGCTGGGAGGACCAGGATCGCTGGCACGGCGGCTGGGAACGTCGCGAGGACGGCAGCCTCGGCTTGCGCCAGGGCGGCAAGGCGAAGCTGCTGTCGCGGATCTTCTCCAACCCGAACATGCCCGAGATCGACGACTACTACGAGCCGTTCACCTTCGATTACGAACACCTGCACTCGGCGCCGGAGATGACGGCGGCGCCGACGGCGCGCCCGCGCAGCCTGGTCACCGGCAAGCGCATGCAGAAGATCGAGTGGGGCCCGAACTGGGAGGAGATCCTGGGCGGGGAGTTCGCGAAGCGATCGGCGGACAGCAACTTCGAACAGCTGCAGAAGGACACCTACGGCCAGTTCGAGAACACCTTCATGATGTACCTGCCGCGGCTCTGCGAGCACTGCCTGAATCCGGCCTGCGTCGCGAGCTGTCCCTCGGGCTCGATCTACAAGCGCGAGGAAGACGGCGTGGTGCTGATCGACCAGGACAAGTGCCGCGGCTGGCGGATGTGCGTCTCGGGCTGTCCGTACAAGAAGATCTACTACAACTGGAAGTCCGGCAAGGCCGAGAAGTGCACCTTCTGCTATCCGCGCATCGAGGCGGGCCTGCCCACCGTGTGCTCGGAAACCTGCGTGGGGCGCATCCGCTACCTCGGCGTGCTGCTCTACGACGCCGACCGCATCGCCGAGGCGGCGTCGGTGGCCGACGAGAAGGATCTCTACCGCGCCCAGCTCGGGGTGTTCCTCGATCCGGCCGATCCGCAGGTGATCGCCGCGGCACGCCGTGACGGCATCCCCGAGGCGTGGATCGAGGCCGCACGCCGGAGCCCGGTCTACCGCATGGCGATGGACTGGAAGATCGCGCTGCCGCTGCACCCCGAGTACCGCACGCTGCCGATGGTCTGGTACGTGCCGCCGCTGTCGCCGATCACGGCCGCCGCCGGGCAGCTCGGCAGCAAGGGCGTGATCCCCGACGTCGGCGAGCTGCGCATCCCGGTGCAGTACCTCGCGAACCTGCTCACGGCCGGTGACCCGGTGCCGGTCGTTGCGGCGCTGGAGCGCCTGCTCGCGATGCGCGCCTGGCAGCGCGCGCGCCACGTCGACGGCACGCCGGATGCCGCCGCGCTCGCACAGGTGGGGCTGGACGAGGCCGAGGCGCAGCGCATGTACGAGTTGCTGGCGATCGCCAACCACGAGGATCGCTTCGTGATTCCGTCCACGCACCGCGAGTACGCGGAGGACGCCTTCGAGCTGCGCGGTGGCTGCGGCTTCAGCTTCGGCAACGGCTGCTCGGACGGCGCCAGCGACGCGAGCCTGTTTGGCAGCGGCCGCCGGCGCACGATTCCCGTGAAACTGATCGATTGAGGGGCACGCCGATGAACGCCTTGTCGCCGCAACCCGATCCCGCGACCGCCGCCGCGCTGCGCGCGCTCGCGCGGTTGATCGACTATCCCGACCACGCGCTGCGCGAGGCCCTGCCGGAACTGCGCACGATGCTGCACGCGGCCCGCGACGGCGGTGCGTGCATCGCGGCCGATCGCCTCGCCGCGCTCGACGCGACGATCGCGCAGATCGCCGCTGCCGATGCGCTCGACGCCGAAGCCGAGTACGTGCGCGTGTTCGATTCCGGCCGCGCGTGCTCGCTGCACCTGTTCGAGCACGTGCACGGCGATTCGCGCGAGCGCGGCCAGGCGCTGGTCGATCTGCGGCGCAGCTACGAGGACGTCGGGCTGCTGCTCGCGCCCGGGGAGCTGCCCGACTACCTGCCGGTGGTGCTCGAGTTCGCCTCGACCCAGCCGCCCGCCGAGGCGCGGGCGTTTCTCGGCGAGCTGGTGCACATCATGAACGCGATCCACGCGGCACTGCGGCGCCTGCAGTCCGCTTACGCGGCGGTGATCGCCGCGGTGGTCGAACTCGCCGGCGAGCGCGTCACGGCGGTGGACGCGCCGGCGGAGCCCGCCATCGACGCGCTGTGGGAGGAACCGCCCGCCTTCGACGGCTGCGCGTCGTACGGTCGGCGCGCACCGCCGCCCGTCAGCGTCGATCCGGTGCGCCTGGTCGGCGAAGCCCAACACACCGCGGTCCCTTGTTCCCCGCACGGAGTCATGCCATGAACGCGCTCGATCATCTGCTGTTCGGGATCTATCCCTACGTCTGCATGGCCGTGTTCCTGGTCGGCAGCCTGATCCGCTTCGACCGTGACCAGTACACGTGGAAGAGCGACTCCTCGGAGCTGTTGCGCCGCGGGCAGTTGCGGCTGGCGAACAACCTGTTCCACATCGGCGTGCTGTTCCTGTTCTTCGGACACCTGTTCGGCATGCTGACCCCGCACTTCGTCTACGAACCGTTCCTCGACAGCGGCACCAAGCAGCTGCTGGCGATGGTGAGCGGCGGCATCGCCGGTGTGCTGGGTTTCATCGGTCTGACGCTGCTGCTGCACCGGCGGCTGTTCGACGAGCGCATCCGCGCCGAGTCGAAACCGGGCGACATCCTGATCGCGCTGCTGCTGTGGCTGCAATTGCTGCTCGGGCTGGCGACGATCCCGCTGTCGGCCCAGCACCTCGACGGCAGCACGATGCTGAAGCTCGCCGGATGGGCGCAGCGCATCGTGAGTTTTCGCGCCGACGCGGTGCCGCTGCTGGCCGACGTGGGCTGGGTGTTCAAGGCGCACATGTTCCTCGGCATGACCGTGTTCCTGGTCTTCCCGTTCACACGCCTGGTGCATGTGTGGAGCGGCTTCGCGAGCCTGTTCTACCTGGTGCGCGCGCCGCAGATCGTGCGCTCGCGCCGCCTCGATCCGGCGCTCGAGCGGATGCGCCGCGGCGGCTGAGCCCCGCGGCGCGCCGGGCGCGCCACTTCCAGAGGGCGGGCGCTGTGCTCTAGCGCCCCGCCCGCGCCGCGTCGCGCGCCACCCGGAACGGGTTGCCCGCGACGTAATTCGGCCACGCATCGCCGCCGGCGAGCTCGCGCCCCACGCCGTGCAGCGCCTGCAGGTCCTGCACCACGCCGCGCAGATCCCAGGCCGGGTCGAACTCGTCGCTCGGCTGGTGGTAGTGACGCCGGCCGTACTCGGCCTGCACCTGGCGGCCGTAGTCCGCGCCGCGCTCGACGTGGTCGATGCCTCCCTTCGCGTACAGGGCTGGCACGCCGTGGCGGGCGAAATTGAAGTGATCGGAGCGGAAGAAAAAGCCCTTCTCGATCCCCTCCTCCTCGACCAGCACGCGGCCCTGGGCCTCGGCGATCGGACGCAACACCGCGTCGAGTTCGCTGTTGCCGAGACCGATCACGACCAGATCGCGGGTAGGGCCGACCACCGGCATCGCGTCGAGGTTCACCACCGCCACCGTGTCGGCCAGCGGGACCACGGGCGCGGCGGCATAGTACTGCGAGCCGAGCAGCCCGGATTCCTCCAGGGTCACCAGCAGGAACAGCACGCTGCGGCGCGGAGCGGGATCCTGCGCCGTGAACGCCTCGGCGATCTCCAGCACGCCCGCCACGCCGGTGGCGTTGTCGATGGCGCCGTTGTAGACGTGGTCCTCGGCGGGGCCGCCGTGGTCGCCGAGGTGGTCCCAGTGCGCGGTGTAGACGATCGCCTCGCCGGGCCGCTCGCTGCCAGGCAGGCGCGCCACGAAATTGCGCGAACTCGAGCTCGCGATGTTCGATACCAGCGTGGCACTGAACGTGGCCTCGCCGAGGTCGAGGGCAGTGAAACCGCGTGTGCCGGCGGCGGCGCGCCGGGCGACGAAGTCGAGGCCGGCGTCGGCGAACAGGTGCGTAGCCACCTCGGCGCTGAGCCAGCCTTGCACCGGCAGGCGTGGCTCGGGATCGGTGGCGGGCGGCAGGTCGTAGCGCGTGCCGGACCAGCTGTTGCGCACCACTTCCCAACCGTAGCCGGCGCCGGCGTCGTCGTGCACCAGCAGCGCCGCGGCGGCGCCCTGGCGCGCCGCTTCCTCGAACTTGTAGGTCCAGCGCCCGTAGTAGGTCATCTTGCGCCCCGAGAACAGCGATTCGTCGCCGGCGTGGAAGCCCGGGTCGTTGACCAGGATCACCACGGTCTTGCCGCGGACGTCGAGGCCCGCGTAGTCGTTCCAGCCGGCCTCGGGGGCGTTCACGCCGTAGCCCACGAACACCATCTCGCTGGCCTCAACCGCCACGCGCGGCTCGCCGGTGCGCGTGGCGAGCACCATCGCGGTGCCGAATTCCAGCTGCCGGGATGCGCCGCCGGCGCTGATGCTCGCGTTGCTCGCCGACTCGTCGAGCGTGGTTTCGACCATTGCGACGTCCTGGAACCAGCTGTCGCCGTTGCCCGGCTGCAGGCCCAGGCGCTGGAACTGCGCGACCAGGTAGTCACCGGTCAGACGCTCACCCTGGCTGCCCGGCGCGCGTCCGCCGAAGGCATCCGACGACAATACCTTCACGTGCGCCGCGAAGTCCGCCGCCGCTATCCGAGGGCTGAACCGGTGTTCGTTGGCCGGCGTGGTGCTGTTGCCCGCGCTGGCCGTGGACTCGGGCTTCGGTGCCTCGCCGCAGGCACCCAGTGTGAGCGCGATGGCGACGCATAACAGGGCGTGTCTCATCCGTGTGACCTCCGGTACGTGTTGCCCTCCGATTCTAGCCGCCTCGTCCGTGCTCTGTCGCAACCGCGGATCAGGCTGCCTCGCCTGGCGCGGTTGCGCACCGGCCGGCATCGCTCCAGACTCCACCGCCAGCGCCGCAGTCCGCGCGGCGCAGCGGAGGTTCATGGACAGCATCGCAATCGTCGCCCGCGTGCTCGGCTGCCCGCGCTGCGGCGGCGCGCTCGCCGTGCCCGGCGGCGGGCGCTGCGCGCACATGGTCGCCTCGCCCGAGGGCATCGTCGATCTCACGCTCGAGGATTCGCACACGGCGCTCGACGACATCGACTACGACGCGGTCTACGACGTCGATCCGGAACGCGGCCGCGGCTATTTCGCGCACCTGCGCACCCAGCTCGGCAGCCTCGCCGAGCGCCGCTTCGACACCATCGTCGAGCTCGGCGCCGGCACCGGCTACATGAGCGTGCCGCTGCTCGAAGCGTTCGGGTTCGAGCGTGCACTGATCACCGACATCTCGCCGCGCATGCTGGCGGTGTGCCGCGCGAAAATCGCGGCCACGCTGGCGCCCGAGCGCCGCCAGCGCATCGCCTTCGCGGCGCTCGACGGCAACCACATCCATGCCCGCGCGGACAGCGTGGACCTGGTGTTCGGCCATGGCGTGCTGCACCACGTGTTCGACTACGAGCCACTGCTGGCGACCATCGCCGGCATGCTGCGCGAGGACGGCGTGGCGGTGTTCGTCGAGCCGGTGCTGCGCTTTCACCAGGCGTTGCTGGTGCTGCTGGGGCGCGTGGTGGAGGAACTGCGCGGCGGGCTGGACCTCGGCGCGGACACCACGCGCGTGCTCGCGTTCCTGCAGCACCTCGTGGCCGGCGAACGCTTCCGTGGTGATCGCGATTTCCTGGCGCGCATGGAGGACAAGCACCTGTTCGTGCGCGAGGAGTTGCGCGCGGTGGCCTGCGCCGCCGGTTTCGCCGCGGTCGACAGCGTTCCCGCCTATCGCGGCGAGACCTTCACCTGGAAGATGCGCGGCTACTGCGCGGAGCTGGGACTGGGCGGCGAGGCGACGGGCACGCTGCTCGAGCGACTCGCGGTGGCCCAGCACGCGCTGGCGCCGCTGCTCGAGCGCGAGTGCTGGTCCTCGGCGGACCTGCACGTGCTGCGCCGGGAGCGCACGCCGGGGGAACTGGCGCCCGAGGGTTTCGCGTGGGCACGGCCCGACACCGCGGCGGAGCTGCGCGCGCTGGCGCCGGTGGACGCGCGCGCACTTGCGTGCTGGATCGATGCGCTGCACCCGCTCCCGGACGGACGCTGTGAACTGGTCGGGTGGATCGCCGCCAGCGTGCCGGTGCGCCACGTGCGGCTCGTCGGTGACGACGCCGCGACGGCAACGGCTCAGGTGCACGAGGCCCGCATCGACGTGCTGCGCCATCTGGCGTCGCAGCCGCGCATCCCGGCGCTGGCGGCGCTGTGCAGCGGCTTCCGGCTGGGTCCGCTCACGCTCCGTTGGCGCCCGCGCATCACGCTCGAGGTGCACTGCATCGACGGCGCCGTCGCAACCGTCGAGGTGGCGCTGCCGCGGCCGGCGCCCTGAGGCTTCAGCCCCTCAGCGGCGCGACCTTGCAGGTGGCGGAGGCGCGCGCGACCAGCTTGCCGTGCGCGTCCACCAGTTGCGCCTCGGCGAAGGCGACCGAGCGCGTGCAGTGCACCACGCTGCCCTCGCTGTAGTGCAGGCCCGGGTTGCAGACGCGGAAGAACGAGACCTTCAGCTCCAGCGTCGGGGCCATCATGTCGACGCCGACGCGCGCGGTGATCGCGTGCGCCATCGCGGCGTCGAGCATCGAGGTCACGAAACCGCCCTGCACGATCGTTCCCGAATGGCAGCAGGCCTCGGTGGGATGCCAGCGCAGCCGCGCCCAGCCGCGCTGCTGGTCGATCGCCTCGATGTGGCCGTCGAGGATGCGCATGAACGCGCCCGCGCGATCGCGCATGTAGTCGATCATCCGTTCCGGGTCGAGTGCTTCGCTCACCGCAACCTGCTCCTTTTTCTTTCCTGTGAAAATCCGACCTACAGGCGTGTCAGCGCTCCCGGCGCGAAGCGCGCCTCGTAGGCCGCCACGTCGTCGGCGCCCATGCGCCGGTACGGCTCGTCCATGCGCGGCTTCCACCACAGCGGATCGTCGGTGCGCCAGCGCTGTTCGCGCAACTGGCGCCGCAGCACCTTCGCGGTGGCGGTGACCGGAAGCTCCGGCATCACGCGCACGAAGGCCGGCGTCCACTTGGTGCCGAAGTCGGATTGTGCGGCAAGGAAACGCTCGAATTCCACCGGATCGAAGCGGGCGCCGGGGCGCAGCTGCAGCGCGGCCATCACGCGGTCGCCGACCACGTCGTCGGGCACCGCGTAAACGCCCGCGAGCACGATGTCGGGATGGCGGAACAGCACCTGCTCGATCTGCGCCGAGGCGATATTCTCGCCATCGACGCGCAGCCAGTCGTCGTCGCGGCCGGCGAACCAGAAATGGCCCTGCTGGTCGCGGTACGCCAGGTCGCCGGTCCAGAAGATGCCGTCGTGCACGCGGCGATGATTCGCCTCCGGGTTGTTCCAGTACCCCTCGAAACCCTGCGCGCCGTCGGTGTTGACCAGTTCGCCGATCGCCTCGTTCGCATTCAGCAGCCGGCCGCCGGCGTCGAGGCGTGCGCGCGCGCACTCCGCGCCGGTCTCCGGATTCATGACCTTCACGCCGGGCTGCTGCGCCACGCCGAGGCAGCCGCGCGGCATGTCGGGGGCGCGGGCGATCGAGATGCCGCCCTCGGTGGAGCCGTAGCCGTCGATCACGGTGCAGCCGAAACGCGCTGCGAAGCGCTCCTGGTCCGCGATCGCGCCTTCGTTGCCGAACACCATGCGCAGCGTGGTGTCGTGGTCGTCGGGCCGCTCGGGCGCGGTGAGCAGGTACGCGAGCGGTTTGCCGACGTAGTTGAAATGCGTGACGCCGTAGCGGCGCACGTCGGGCAGGAAACCCGAGACGGTGAACTTGCGGATCACGGTGGTACCGCCGCCGACCACGGTCGGCAGCCAGCCCATGCTGATCGCGGCGTTGTGGAACCACGGCATCGGCACGTAGGCCACGGCGTCGCGGTCGTAACCGAAGAACTGCGACACCAGCGAGGCGAGCATCAGGATCCGCCCGTGCGAGCAGATGCAGGCCTTGGGCGCGCCGCTCGAGCCCGAGGTGAAGATCAGCGCGAAGGTGTCGGTCGGGCTCACCTCCACCGCGGGCAGCGGCGCGCCCGCGAACGGCGCGAGCAGCGCGGCCTGTCCCGTGGGGTCGACGTCGACCACCCGCGCCGCGCCGATCGCATCGCGCAGGCCGGCGAGTTCGGCGCGGTACGGTTCGCCGCTGATCACGAACTGGCAGTCGGTGTGCGTGATGTCACGCGCGAGGTCGGCGCCGCGCCGCGTCGGGTTCAGGCCCACCATCGTCGCGCCGGCCAGGATGCAGCCGGTGAACCAGAGCGGGAACTCGGGCACGTTGTCGAGCAGGATGCCGACGTGGAACGGGCCCGCACGGCGGTTCGCGAGCAGGAACGCGGCGCGCTCGGTGCCGGCCGCGATCAACTCGCGGTAGCTCCACGCGAGCTCACCGTGGCGCAGCGCGACGTGATCGTCGCCGGCGCGGGACCGGAACACGTCGGTGAGGGTGCGGTGCATGGTCGCCTCCATTTGCGCGCCCCCCGCTCAGCTCAGCACGCCGCCGTCGACCTGGAAGATCGTCCCGGTCGAGTAGCTCGATGCGTCGCTGGCGAAGAACAGCACCGCGTTGGCGACTTCCTCGGGCAGGCCGGCGCGCTTCAGCGGGTTGATCTTCATCATGTCGGCGTAACGCTCGGGGTCGTTCAGCGTGTGGTCGCCCATCACGGTCTTGATGACGCCGGCCGAGATCGCGTTCACGCGCACGCCGTGCGGGCCGAACTCGCGCGCGAAGCAGCGCGTCACGGTGTTCAGGCCGGCCTTCGACACGCAGTAGGCGCCGATCTCGGGCTGCGACATCAGCGCCGAGGTGGTGCTGATGTTGATGATGCTGCCCTTGCCGCGCGCGACCATGCGCTTGCCGATCGCGCCGCTGAGCAGGAACGGGCCCTTGAGGTTCACGTCCATGATCTTGTCCCACAGCGACTCCGGCGTGTCGGCGAAGGACTCGACGTGCGGCGGGCTGATGCCGGCGTTGTTGACCAGGATGTCGATCGCGAGTCCGCGCTCGTCGAGCGCGGCGACCAGGCGCTGGATGTCCTCGGACTTGCCCATGTGCGAGGCGATCGCGTGCGCCTTGCCCCCGCGGGCGCGGATCGCCTCGGCGGCCTCGTCGAGCGTCTCCTGCTTGCGCGCGACGAGCACGACCTCGGCGCCCTCGTCGGCGAACAGCTCGGAGATCGAGAGCCCGATGCCGCGCGAGGCGCCGGTGATCAGCGCGGTGCGGCCGCGGATGGAAAAGACGTTGCCGGTCATGGTGACGGTCTCCTGTTCCTGTGAGCTGGGGTCGGACAGGGGATTCTAGGAAACGCCGCGGCGGCGGTACACTCGCATTGCCCGGCGTCGCCGCCGGGCCGGCAAGTGATTGATCCGGCGTGGAAACAGGCGACCGCCGAAGTATCCCGGTCAGGAGGGTTCGCATTCCGATGGCAATCCGGCAAGGCGCCGCGGCGGATTCCGGCAGGACGCGCCTGCCGCGCCCGCGCAAGACGCCCACCCAGGCGCGCTCGCGGGCGCTGGTCGAGGCGGTGGTGGAGGCGGCGCGGCGCATCCTCGACGGCGAGGGCGCCGCGGCGCTGACGATGCAGCGCATCGCCGACGTCTCGGGCGCCACGGTCGGTTCGATCTACCAGTATTTTCCGGGCAAGGACGCGATCGTCGCGCTGGTCTGCGAGCGGGAGCTCGAGGCCGCGGCCGCGCAGGCCCACGCATCGACCGAGCGGTTGCGCCGCCTGCCGCTCGCAGCGGCGCTGCGCGAGATCCTCGCCAACACGATCCGCGTCGAGCGCCGGCTGTCCGCGCTCGACCGCGAGTTCCACCTGCGCCACTACGCGGACCTGCAACTCGGCATGCGGTTCGGGGACTTCAGCAGCGCAGACGACTACGTGAACGCGACCTGGATGGCGTTTCTCCAGCTCTACAGCGACGAGGTCACGGCGCGCGATCGCCACGCCGTCGCCTACGCGCTGGGGATGGGGCTGCGCGCGGTGGTACGCGCCGCACTCGAGGACGATCCCGCGCGCCTGGCGCAGCCGGCGTTCCTCGACGTGCTGGTCGACATGGCGCTCGGCGCGATCAGGCCGCGGGCGGCGGCTACGGTACGGGAGGCTCGCACATGAAGCTCTACCATTGCCGCGATTCGCGCTCGCTGCGCGCGTTGTGGACGGTCGAGGAAACCGGGTTGCCGTGCGAGATCGAGGAAGTGCGGTTCCCGCCGCGCGTGTTCCAGAAGGAGTACCTCGCGATCAACCCGCTCGGCACGGTGCCGTGCCTGCTCGACGGTGCGACGCGCCTGACCGAGTCGGTCGCGATCTGCCAGTACCTGGTCGAGCGCTACCACCGCTACGACCTGGGCCTGCGGCCCGAGGATCCGGGTTACGGCGCGTACCTCAACTGGCTGCACCACAGCGACGCGACGCTCACCTTCCCGCTCACGGTGGCGCTGCGCTATCGCCGCCTCGAGGCGCCGGAGCGGCGGCTCGCGCAGGCCGTCGACGACTACCGCGACTTCTTCCTCGGCCGGCTGCGGCTGCTCGAGGAGCGCGTGGCGGAGCACGAGTACCTGTGCGACGGACGCTTCACCATCGCCGACGTCTGCGTCGGCTACGCGCTCTACCTCGGCAGCCTGCCGCTGCTGG